>CAMJDE010000001.1 GCA_946404295.1 uncultured Clostridia bacterium
GGCAATTAAAACAAAAAGGAATAATTAAGAATATCTTTAGATTTCCTTTGTCAAAAAAAGGGGGTTGACATTTGAGAATTCATATGCTACAATATTAGTGTCAAATAGTAAGTCCTGTTGTTGTGCCATTATCAAGGTAAGCGCTATGTGTTGGCGTCACACGCAGGCAGTTGATGTTAAAGGGGCTCTCTTTTCGAGGGGTCCCTTTTTGCTTAATACTATTCGGTATAAGCCGACCGTTTATACGAATACCGTTGCTTCATTGAAGGGTTTCAAATGATTTGATGGTGTTTTCTTTCAACTCTCGGTAGAACTTTTCTCTCCAAACGAGTTATTGCTTTTATCCGGGAACACGCTATAATGGAAACAGGATGAGCGCGCGTCCAAATCAAGAAAAGGAGAAAACCAATGATTCAACTCGGAGAAAAAATTAAATCGTTGAGAAAGCGAAAGAACGTCTCGCAAGAGGTATTTGCCAACTATCTCGGCGTGTCTTTTCAAGCCGTTTCAAAATGGGAGAACGGAATCACGATGCCGGACGTCGCCGCAATCCCGGCGATTGCGTCGTTCTTCGGCGTGTCGACCGACGAACTCTTCGACTTTAATCTGTATGAGATCGAGAAGAACGTGTCGGCGATCGTGGACGAGCATAGCAAATACTGGGATACCGACAAGAGAAAAGCGGAACGGATTATCCGCGACGGGCTGAAGAAGTATCCCGGGAACGACGTGCTGTTGAACTGTCTGATCGGCGTTCTTGATCTTCCCGAGCAGAGCGGCGAGGTCATTTCGACCGCAAAAGCGCTGATTGAGAGTACCAAGTATGACGACGTGCGGCTCGACGCTTGGCGCATTCTGGCGGAGGCGTACGCAGCACAGGGCGAGATGCAAGCCGCAAAAGACGCAATCGAGCATATTCCCGAATTGTACTTTTCCAAACTGGAGGTTGCCGCCCGACTTCTTTTGGGCGAGGAAAGGTATCTGTCCGCGCAGAAGCAGAAAAGGTTGTCCGCAGAGACGCTGGTCGATATGCTGCTGATCACGGGCAACTATCTGAAAGAGCAAGGCGACACCGAGAAAGCAAACAGTCAATTTGACATCGCGCAAAAGGTGATCGACGCTTTGTCAGAGGATTTTACGGAAACCAGATGCTTTAAGACGTCGTTTTCCGAACGATTGCGCGATCAGCGAGATGAACTCACTTGTCTTTTGAACAAATGAAAAAACGCCCGCGCCGTGTCGCGCGGGCGTTTTTTCGCTACGGGGTGCCGCAGGGCGCCCCGTTTGACACTTCGGTTCTCTCGTGCTATAATAGTTTCGGTACTTCCGCGGACGGACTTCGCGCAGTCCGCAAAACCGCTTTTCGGGAGAACGATATGCAATCCAAGAAACTGACCTTTATCGAATCGGTAATGCTGATTGCGGGGGCGGGGATCGGAACGGGGATCATCTCCATTCCGTACGCCATCGCCCGGATCGGGGTATTCGGGACGTTGACGGCGCTTGCCGTCGCGTACGTCGTCAGCGTGTTCACCTATCTGATGTTAGCCGATCTGGTGCGGAACTCGAAGGAGTCCGAGGACCTGATCGGGTCGCTGAACGAGCACGTCTTTACGGGGAAGGGACGGAGAGTGCTGAACGTCGTCTTTCTCGTTCTGCTGGCGCTTCTCTTGCTCGAGTTCCTCGTCGTTTACACCCTCTGCGCCGGGAACGTGCTTGCCGATCTCCTCGGGATCAACGGCGCGCTTGCCAAGATCCTGTTCTACCTTGCCGCGTCGTCGATCGTGTTCGTCGGCGTGAAGGGAATGGGAGTCGGCGAGAAGATCTCGGTCACGCTGATCGGCGTGGTCGTGATCGGGCTGACGGTCCTTTCGCTCTTTCATCGGCACGGGACGATCCCCCTGTCCTTCGGGCGCGGGAGCGTCGTGTTCGCCGTCTACGGCTTGTTTATGTATTCCTTGTCGTCGACATTCGCCGTCATTCAGGTCTGCAATCACATCGAAAAACCCGAGCAGACCGACGCCCCCGCCGAAGGCGACGCGAAGAGGAAGCCCGACCGGACGGGGCAAGCCGTCGTGTGGGGCATCGCGCTGAACGGGATCCTGACGACGGTGTTCTCGGTCGCGGTCATCCTCGGCTCCGAGAACGTGACCGAGATCGCGACGATCGGACTGTCCGAGGGGATCGGGATCCCGTTCGTCAAGGTTCTGTGTTCTCTGCTCGTGCTCGGCGCGATGTTCACGTCGTTCTGGTCGATCGGTTTTGCCTTTTCCGACGTGGTTTTCTGCCGTTTCAAACGGTCGACCCAACTGTCCTGGCTGATTACGACGCTGCCCGCGGCGTTGATTGCCGTTCTGGTTCCGCTCTCGGTTCTCGACTACGTGCAGATCGGCGCGGGGGCGCTCTCTCTGATCTTTCTGCTGGTCGTTTTTCCCGCCTATCTGCACGCGGTAAAGGATCCGATCCAACCGCTTCTGCTCGGGAAACTGTCCGGAAAACGGGGGCTGATCGCGTTCGTCGTGATCGGCACGGTTCTGATGGCTGCCGCGTCGCTGATCCCGATTTCGTAATCGACCTTCAAGGAGGGAACTATGTCAGAGTACGAAGCCAAGCCCGAGGACGGGAGAGAAATATCGAGGATCCTTGACGCGTCGACGAGTAACGGGCTGATCGACCTTCTCTATACGAGGCGCCCGGACGCCTACGCGTCCTATCAGAAGGAACCGGGCGAAGCCCGCGTTTTCGCCCGGAAAAAGGACGGCGCAGTCGTTTCGACCTGCGCCGAACTGGTTCGCGACGTTTACGTCGGCGGGGAAGCGTGCAAAGCGGCGTATATCTGCGGGCTGAAAAAGGACCCCGACTATCCGGGCGGCGCCGGGATCAGCGCGAAGATCGTCCGGGAGTTTCAGCGCGACGATATCGACGCTTATTATTTCGGCGTTCTGACCGACAACCCCCGCGCCAAAGAGATGTTCGAGAAGACCTCGCGGCTCTTCTCCACGCGGCACGTCACGTCCGTCAAAACCTATATCGTCAGCCCGCGGGCGAAGATCAAGGCGCCGAAGAACGCGTACGCCTTCCGGCAGGCGCGCGAGGACGATCTGCCGGCGCTGCTCGCCTTTCTGCAGAGAGAGGGCGCGAAAAAGGATCTGTTTCCCGTCGTCCGGTCGCTCGACACGTTCTACAATCTCCATATCGGGGACTTTTACCTCTTGCTCGACGGCGGGGAGATCGTCGCCTGCGCCGCTCTCTGGAACTCGACCGGGTACAAGCAGTACGTCGTCCGGAAGTACAGCCCGCTTATGAAAATCGCACGGTTCTTAAACCCCTTGATCGCGGCGCTCGGGTTCATCCGGCTCCCGAAGGAAAACGCGCCGCTCGATTTTCCGATGCTGTCGTTTTTTCTCACCAAGGACGGGCGGGAAGACCTCTTCTATATCTACCTGAACCGGGTTCGGAAAGAGGTCGGAAAAAGGTACGGACTATACGTTTTTGCCCTGCCGGACGGGCACTTTGCGCGCAAAACCCTCGATCGGACGCACCACGTCGGTTTCCGGACGATGATCTACGAGATCCGCTTCCCGTGGAGCGGCCAATCGTACAAAACGATCGATCCCGACCGCATGGCGACCGAAAGCGGATTGCTGTAAAACACGAAAAAGACCGGGAGCAGCCGTTCGGCTGCTCCCGGTTGCTTGATCGGGATTCTCACGCCTCTTCTTCCGTCGGGGGGAGCGCGGCGAGCGTCTCTTCGGTCAGGCGGCGGGGAATGGGTTTGGCGTCGGAGATCACCTCGCAGAGGATGGGGAAGAGGAAGGCGACCTTGCCGCTCTTTTCGGCGGGCGCGACGAAGAGATAGGCGCCGTTGCCGGTATGCCAGCGGAAGAGCGAGGCGGTCCGTGTGATCAGAACAGAGGCGGGGGTGCGGAGGAATGCGCGATGAAGCGGAAGAGTTCCGACGCCGTAGCGGTCTTTCGACCGTTCGGGACTCTCCGGCACTCCGCCCGCGAGGTCGAAACGCACCGCCTCGCCGTAGCGAAGCGCGTCGGTTTCGCTCCCGCCGATTTGGTTGAATTGCGATTGGAAATACATATGCGCCGCGCTGTCCGTCAGGTGGGAGGAGCCGTCGAAGGCGGGATCGGTCTTTTCCCCGAGCAGCGTTTCGGAGACGCGAAAGAATTGTTCGGTCGAAGGGAGCGGGATCCCGGACGATCCGTGATTCACGGTCATCGAGTCGTGGGGGTTTTCCTCTATATAATCGGTCGAGGGAATAAGGCGATCGGGTCCGACGGTCCGGATCCCCGGGAAAAAGAACAACAGGCAGGTGAAGAGGAGCGCGAACGGGTAGGCGAGGGAGAGGGCGCTCCGGCGCTTTTCGCGGACGGTTTCACGCTTAGCGTCGATCCTTTTCAGCACTTCCGCTTTGTAGAAGTCAAGGTCTTTCATATCAGTTCTTTTCCCTCCTCTCCGAGTAGTTCGCGCAGGGCTTTTTTGGCGCGGTAGAGCAGATTGTCGATCTGCTTTTTGTTTTTGCCCATGACCCGCGCCGCCTCTTCGTAGGACAGTCCGTCGAAATAGATCAGGTGGATCGCGACCGAGAGGTTCGCGGGCAGTTTTCCGAGCGCCTCCGACAGCACCCGGCTCCGTTCGTTTGACAAAACCGTCGCGGCGGGGTCAAAATCGTCTCCCGCGATCGCGTCGGGGTCGGGCAGATCGGCGTCCTGCCGTCACCTCTTCTTTTTCAGGTAGCGGAACGCCCCGTTCTTTCCGAGCATATAGAGGTAGGTTTTGAGCGAGGTGCGGAAATCGTAGCGGCGGGGATGAACGAAGAGGTCCGAGACGGCTTCCATCGCGATCTCTTCCGCCGCGCGGGCGTCGCGGACGTAGCGTTCGACAAAGAACACGAGCCCGAAGAAAAAGGCGTCCATGATCGCGTCGAAGGCGCTTTCGTCGCCGCCGAGATAGCGGCGGTACAGTTCTCTGCCGTCGTCCATCGGATCCCCCCTCCCGCAAGTATTCTTCGCTCCGTTTCTCTTTTATAGATCGCGAGGGGCGAAAAGTCCTTGCGTTTTTTTGAAAAAAGTCGTAAAAAGCCGACTTTTTTCACCCTTTATTGTAAAGGACGAGGGGGAAAAAGTCAATCCCCGGGGCGGGGTCAGCCGTTCGGGTCGTTCAGCGTGCCGATGAAAAGAGGGAGATTGTTCTCGACGTCGTAGATCAGGTAGACGAAGGGGCGGTCGAGGGAGATTTCTTTCGGCGGTTCCAGATATATTCCGCCACAATAGTCGAGAAATACGCCGGTGACCGCCGCCGCTCGCGTTCCCGCCTCGCCGACCTCGATATAGGTCTTGTGCAGGACCCGGGAGATATAAAGACCGATCCCCGTGACGAGAGGATCGACGATCCCCGAGAAGTCCGCCACGGAATCGTCGAACGCCTCGGTCATCCCGAGATTTTTGAGAGGGTCGTTCAATTTGAGCTCGGTTCTGCTCTTGAATTTCGGAAGACGGGTTATGACCGTACAGTTCCGTTTGTTTTGCAGGATGGTCGCGATCCGCTCTCCGTCGAGGGTGGCGATATAGTCCGCGACCGCGGTCCCTTCGCTCGGCAGGAGAGCCGCGAAAGCGTAGCGTCCGCCGGCGTAGGGCTTGACGAAGCCGAGCGCACGGTCGCCGTCTTCAAGGAACAGGCGTTCGGTGCCGCAGAGGAATTCCACCTCGACCTTGTCGCCGTTCTCTTTTGTGAAGTCGCCGGACCTGACCTCCGACTCCTGCCTGTACGGTTCCGCCCATTTCGCGTCGAAGGCGAGGGCGTTCAGGATCAGCATCATCGTTTCGCGCGGGATCTCGTCGACGAGCTTCTCGATCATTCCGTCGGTCTTCTCCCTGACCCAGCCGTTGATCTCGTCGACCGCCTCCCGGTCAAAGGGAGTGCGGTACGCGGCGGCGCGGTAGACGTCGGCGCACGCCCCGAGAAACGCGTCCTTGACGGCCAGCCGATCGTCGTTTCGGATCCAGAGCGCGTCGGCGAGCGCGAGTTTGCAGGTTTCGTCGTTCGGGAGATTTGCGAGATAGGCGTCAAAAAAGGCGTTCAGTTCCTCGACCGACGTGCCGAGAACGCTCTCCATCTGCGCCCGCGTTTCTCCCGCCGCGCCGGTTGCGGTCATGGCGAGGGCGGCGAGGACCGAGAGCGGGGAGAGCAGGGTATTGTTGCCGTCGTACGCCGCGCGGTAGAGCCGGATCGCGAAATCCAGCGTACCGGACGAGACGCCGGCTTCGGGCGTGATATCGACCGTCTGCGTCGGATCTTCTCTCCTCGCTGATCCGCACCCGGCGAGGGACAGGGCGAAGGCGACGAGCAGAAGCAGGGCGAGCAAGAGCGAGAGTGTTTTTTTCATACGTTTCTCCTTTCGGGTGGTCCCCTTTTCACCCGTTATAGAACGCGAGGGGCGAATAGTCCTTATCAAAAAAGCGCCGCTCCCGAAAAAAGGGAGCGGTGCGGGGAAAAAACAGCCGTTCGGGAGTTTAGCGCAGTTCGACGCGTCCGAAGACGTGCTCGTGGTCGAATCCGCAGCCGGCTTTCCCCGGCGTTTCGGGCGTGCGATCCGCGATGTATTCCGCGCTGACCATAAGGGTCCCGGAATCGTCGTACCAAAACAAGTAGATATCGTCACGGATGGGATCGCGCAGGCGGAGAGCGTCGTCTTCCTCAATCCTTTCCTCGATCTGCCGGACGAGCGCCGCGCGGATCCGATTGATTTGTTCCTGCGAGAAGCCGGTCGAGTAGAACCGCTTGAAGCCGTTTTCAAAACGCGACCACGTTCCCTCCGGGTTGCGTTGATTGGAGTAGAAACGACACATACAATCGGTTTCCATTCCTCCGAGGCAGAACGTAAACTCGACCGAGAGATAATCGTTGTTGCCGACGACGCGCTCTCGCAGCATCTCGCGCGGGATCGCCCGCCAGGACGGATACTGTTCCAGCATTTTTTCATAATACTCGTCCAGGATCGCCTGTTTAGCGTCGGAATACTCCGCCTTAACGGGTTTGACCGCTTGGCGGGGGGAAACGGGGGTCAGGAACAGGACGGTTTCGGCGCCGGAGTTCTTCTCGTAGATCTCGGTCAGGGCGATCAGCCCGCCGAGCATCAGCAGGGAGACGACGAGCGAAACGATTTTGCGGATCATACGAATCCTCCTTTCGGGGGGATCATCCCCTATGCATCTGTTATAGAACGCGAGGGGCGAAAAGTCCTTATCAAAAGGCGCGGGGGAAATCAGCCGTTCGGGTCGTTCAGCGCGCCGATGAAGAGCGGGATATTCGTCGTCGTATCGAAGAGGATATAGACGAAGGGACGGTCGAGGATCACCGACGGGACCTCGTCGGATTGGGCGCTTGCGGTTTTGCCTCTTACGGCGGTCACGGCGCCGGCGCGCGTCCCCTTCTCTCCGACCTCGATAAAGGTTTTGTGCCTGACCTTGCCGATATAGAGGGGGGTGGTTTCGGAAATCCCCGAGAAATCGGCTTTCTCAAGCAGAAAGGCGTCGGTCATCCCCATCTTGGAGAGGGCGTCTTTGAGATCGGTTTCAAACCGGGTCTTGAACTTCGGCAGTTTGGTTTCGACCGCGACGCGTTCGACGCTCCCCAGGATCTTTGCGATCCGCTCTCCGTCAAGGGTCGCGATATAATCCGCGATCGCGATCCCCTTCGCCGGGAGTAGCGCGGCGAAGGCGTAGCGCCCCCCCACGTAGGGCTTGATGAACCCGACCGCACGGTCGCCGTCGGACAGGTAACGATATTCACCGCCCGAAAGGAAGGTCACGGTCGCGTCGGTCCCGTCCTCTTTGTGAAAGAGCCCGGACGATTTCTGGGTATTGAGCGTGTAGGGCGACGCCCATTTTCCGTCGAAGAGCAGGGCGTTGACGAGCAGCGCGAGATCGTCGTCCCGCAGGTCGTCGAGGATCGAATCGATCAGCCCGTCGGTATGATCCTTCACCCATTGATTGACGTCCTTGACCGTCGTTTTGTCAAACGGGGCGCGGAAGGCGCCCGCGCGATAGACGTCGGCGTTGATCTGCAGAAAGTCCTCTTTGACCGAGAAGCGCGGGTCGTCGCGGAGCCAGATCGAGTCGGCGACGGCGAGCGTGACGCCGTCGTCCTTTTTCAGCGAAGCGAGGTAAGCCGCAAAGAAGGCGTTGAGTTCCCCGACCGTCATCCCGAGGGCGCTTTCCATCTGTGCCCGCGTCTCTCCCGCCGCGCCGTTTGCGGTCATGGCGAGGGCGACGAGAGCCGAGAGCGGGGAGAGCAGGGTGTTTTTGCCGTCGTAGGTCGCCCGGAAGAGCCGCGCGGCAAAGTCCACGGCGAAAGCCGAGGCGTCGTCCGGGACGGTCGCGGGTTCGCTCTCGCGGGGCGTGATCCCCGCCATCAGGTCGGTCGCGACGATCTTGTGTCGGCAGCCCGAGAGGGTCGGAACGAGGACGAAGAGCAGCGAGAGGGCGAGCAGCAGGGATAAAACGCGGGTTTTGCGCATAGCAATTCTCCTTTCGGGGGCGGGTAACGGGTGGGGCGGTTTTCGACCCCGAACCGTTACCCGATCGGCTCGAAGTCGGCGGCGCCGTGTTTGCAGAGCGGACAGACGAAATCTTCGGGGAGTTCGTCTCCCTCGTAGACGTAGCCGCAGATCTTGCAGACGTAGCCCTTTTTGCCTTCGGTCTTGGGTTTGGGCTTGACGTTCTGCTGATAGTAGGCGTAGGTCATACTCTCGCGATCCGAGAGCACCCGCGCCTCGGTGACCGAGCAGACGAACATCCCGTGCGTGTCGAGGTCGACGTACTGCTCGACCTTCAGCGACAGAAACGCGTTGATGCTGTCGGGGAGAAATACCAGTCCGTTATCCGAACGCAGGACGTCGGTCCCCTTGAACTTGTCTGCCGTCCGCCCGCTTTGGAACCCGAACCGCTCGAAGAGCGAGAAGGGCGCGTCGGTCGAGAGGCAGTTGACGTTCATTTTCCCGGTCTGCTTGATGATATGGTGCGAATAGTTCTGCTTGCTGATGCAGACGGCGACGCGGTTCGGGGTGTTCGTCACCTGGCTGACGGTATTGACGATCAGCCCGTTGTCGCGCGTCCCGTCGTTCGACGTGACGACGTAGAGCCCGTAGCCGATCTTGAAGAGGGCGGTCAGGTCGTTCTTGTTCGCCGTCTCGCCGTTCTTCTGGATATAGTCGCGGCAGAGTTCGTCGGCGAGGGCTGTGATTTCGCCCCGGCTGACGTCGTTCAGAGCCGACGCGATCCGGACGGTCTGCTCGGTAAAGGTGATCTCCTTGCACCCCTCGAGCATCGAACGCATCACCTTCGCCGCCTGCGGCGCCCAGCTTCCGTTCTCGATCAGCGCGACGGTGCGGTTTTTGTACCCGCGCTCGACGAGATGCTCGATGAAGGTGCGCATAAAGGGGAAGATATCGGCGTTGTAGGTCGTGGTCGCCAGTACCAGACGCCCGTAGCGGAAGGCGTCCTCGACCGCCTCCGCCAGATCGTCGCGGGCAAGGTCGGTCAGAACGACTTTCGGGCAGCCGCGTTCTTTCAACTTATCGGCGAGCAGAAGAACGGCGTTCTTGGTGTTGCCGTAGACCGAGGTATAGGCGATCACGATCCCGTCGCTCTCGACGCCGTAGGACGACCAGGTGTTGTAGAGGTCGAGGTAGTACCCGAGGTTCTCTTTGAGGATCGGACCGTGCAGCGGGCAGATGATCCGAATATCGAGCGCCGCCGCTTTTTTCAAGACCGCCTGCACCTGCGCGCCGTATTTGCCGACGATGCCGAAGTAGTAGCGCCGCGCCTCGCACGCCCAGTCCTCGTCGGCGTCGAGCGCGCCGAACTTGCCGAACCCGTCGGCGGAGAAGAGGATCTTGTCGCACGCGTCGTAGGTCATAATGACCTCGGGCCAATGCACCATCGGCGCGGCGATGAAGGAGAGGGTATGCCGCCCGAGCGGGAGGGTCGAGCCCTCGCCGACCACGATCCGGCGGTCGGCAAAATCGCGCCCGTAAAAGTTGTTCATCATCGCGAACGCCTTTGCCGACGAAACGACCGTCGCGTCGGGATAGGTCGAGAGGAAATTGACGATATTCGCCGAGTGGTCGGGCTCCATGTGCTGGACGATCAGGTAGTCGGGACGGCGCCCGCCGAGAGCGGCGGCGACGTTGTCGAGCCATTCGTGGGTGAAGTTGCGGTCGACGGTATCGAGTACCGCGACCTTCTCGTCCAGAATGACGTAGGAATTGTACGCCATTCCTTCCGGGACGACGTACTGCCCCTCGAAGAGGTCGATCTTGCGGTCGTTGACGCCGACGTAACGGACGTCGGTTGTGATGTTCATAGCGGTTTACTCCTTCGCTGTTTTTATTATACGGCGGATTTGGAAATCTGTAAAGGGACAAAACGCACCCGGGGGTGGCGGGCGCAAAGCGCCCGCGTGAAGTGCTTGCTTCGCAAGCGTGAAGTGCCGCGCGGGGCGCGGCGTGAAGTGTTTGCTTCGCAAACGTGAAGTGCGGCGGGGGACCCCCAACGCTCTCAAGTTCGCGTCGGGGAACCCCTACTTCGGGAACCCCCAACGCTCTCAAGTTTGCGTCGGGGAACCCCTACTTCGGCACTCCGCGTGAAATGTTTGCTTCGCAAACGTGACGTGTTTCCCTACGGTCGGCGTGCAAACAGACCAGATGAAAAAAGAATAAATACGGTTGCGGCTATAGAACCGCAAAACGGCGAGAGAGCGCCGTTTTGCTCTTCAATAATGACCCATTATTGAAGTTCTTTGCCGCGCTTTCTTACAAGAAAGCGGGCGGTTTTCTCCCCGTTCCTCTTACAGTTTCCCCTGCTCGATATCGGCGATCATACCGACGCGGATCGCGTGGCGGCCGCCCTCGAAATCGGCGGAAAGGAAACTGTCGAGGATATCCTGCGCCAGGCACGAGCCGATGACGCGCGCGCCGAGGCAGATGACGTTGGCGTCGTTGTGGTTGCGGGTCAGGCGTGCGCTGTAGGTATCCGAGCAGAGCGCGGCGCGGATCCCGTCGAACTTATTGGCGCACATACTCATCCCGATCCCCGTCCCGCAGATCAGGACGCCGAAGGTATGGTCGGGGTCCTTCTGCACCTCGCGGCAGACCGCCGCGGCAAAGAGCGGATAGTGGCAGGACGCCGTGCTGTCGGTGCCGAGGTCGGAGACGTCCCAACCCGAATCAAGCAGGTGCTTTTTCAGTTCCTCTTTCAGGGGGAATCCCGCGCTGTCCGCGCCGATAAAGATCTTCCGTTTCATTATATAGTACCGTCCTTTCGGGTTTTGATCGGATTCATTTCCCGCCGAAGCGGCGGGTGGTCTCCGCCTGCGATTCGCGGAGATACGTCGGGGCGAGTTCCTCCCCGTCGACCGCCCCCGCCTCTTCGACCTCCCGGAGCGCCACACGCCCGCAGGAAACGGCGGAATGGGGCAGCAGCACGTCGGGCAGTTCGACAAGTTCGATCCCCGCGTCGCGAAACGCCGGCGCGGCGACCTCAACTCCGTCCCCGACGAGCATCACCGGGCGACCCGGATAGTCGCGCGCGACGAGAGCGGCGAGCTCCGAGGCGGGTAGGGCGGCGTCGGGAGAGAGGCGCGCCGTCTTGCCGTCGCGGGCTTCAAAGAGTGCGGCGTAGACCTCGCCGCGCCGCGCGTCCATTACGGGGCAGACCAAGCCGGAGAGCGGCAGGACGTTTTCGGCGAGCGATTCGAGCGTGCTGACTCCGCGGCAGACCTTGCCGCGTCCGAAGGCGAGCCCCTTCACCAGCGCGACGCCGATCCGCACCCCGGTAAACGAGCCGGGTCCCGCCGTCACGGCGAAGAGATCCACGTCGCGTGCCGTGATCCCGGCGGACTTCATCGCCGCCTCCGCCATCGGGAGCAGCGTCTCGCTTCCCGTCATGGCGTCGCCCGCCGAAAAGGTCGCGAGGATCTCGCGGTCCCGGAGCACCGCGGCGGACGCCCCCTTCGCGGGGCAGGTAAGCGCAAGAACGATCATAGGTCGGTCTCCTTTCACGGGTTTTCGGGGCGGTTTTCGACCGTGATCCGGCGTCCGGTTTCACCGTCGGTCCGCTCGATCCTGACGCGGATCGCGTCGTCGGGGATCGCCCCGGGGATCTTCTCGCTCCATTCGCAGAGCAGGTACCCTTTGCGGGCAAGATAATCGTCGTAGCCGACCGAGATCAGGTCGTCTTCGTCCCTCAGCCGATAGAGGTCCATGTGGATCACGGTTTTCGATCCGCTGTATTCGTTGACCACCGTGTAGGTCGGGCTCTTCACCCGGTCGACGCCGAAAAAGCGGCAAAACCCCCGGACGAACGCCGTCTTTCCGACTCCCATCTCGCCGTAGAGCGCGACGAAAGCGGAGGGACGGTCGGAGAGGGCGGCGGCGAGTTTCTCCCCGATCGCCTCGGTCTGTTCGGGGGAGAAAGTCAGATATTCGTTCATCGTCAGCCCCCCTTTCAGAGATCGGTGAGATAGGCGTCGGCGCCGTCGCCAAGCAGGAACCTTTTGGCTTCTTCGTAGGCGACCTTCGCCGCCCGCATCTTCTTTTCGTCGGGGCGCCGGATCGCGCGCAGGACGGTGTTTTTCGGGGTGTCGTCGGGATCGACCAGTTCCGCGGCGGTCACGTCGTAGCCCGCCGCCTCCAGCCTCAGACAGCGCAGTCCGTCGGTCAGCGCCTCGGCAAGTTTGCTCCGCAGTTTCGGGTGCCGGGTCACGAAGCCGAGTTCCGGGGCGACGATCTTGCGATCCAGATAGCGGTGACAGCAGGGGGTCGAGAGGATCACCTTCGCCTGAAGGTCCGCCGCGGCGTCGAGCACGACGTCGGTCGCCGTATCGCAGGCGTGGAGCGAAACGACGAGGTCGGGGCGCCGGTCGCGGGGCAGTTTTCGGATATCTTCGGCGCGAAAGACCATGCCGCATCCGTCCCCGTCCGAGAGAAATCCCGCGTCGCGGGCGATCCCGCGGCAGAAATCCAGCACGTCGGCTTTCAGATCCACGCAGAGCATTTCGACCCGGCGTCCCCGGATCGCGGTCAGATAGTGGTAGAGGGCGAAACTGAGATAACTCTTCCCGCAGCAGAGGTCGTAGACGAGCAGGGGACAGTCGCCACCGGGCAGTTCGTCGTAAATATCCGCGACCAACTCGAGAAAGCGGTTGATCTGCCGGAATTTCGGCTGCCGCTTATCGTGGACGCGCCCCCGCTCGTCCGACACGCCGAGCGCGAAAAGGAACGGCTCGTTCCCCGTCAGGATCCGGCGGGGTTCGCGATCCAGTTTGGTCAGGGTCGAGAGGAGCGGCGCGCCGTCCGATTCGTCGAGCGCGCGGCGGAGCCGGGCTTCGCCCCGGAGGGTCTCTGTCCCGCTCTTCGAGCGCAGGAGCACGACGTCGCCGACGGGGGTCGACAGGTCGGCTTGCAGATAGTTTTCACAGAGGGCGGGAAGGGTCGAAACGATCTCGTCCGGCGAGAGGGCGAACTGGCGCACCCGTCCGCCGGGGTACGTCTCCTCGAAAAAGAGGATCTTGCGCCCGCGCCGGACGGTCAGGCGGGCGGAGACCTTTTTCGCAAGGTCTGCGCTCTTCGGTTTGGAAAGCACAAAACGGCGGAGCAATTCATTCTCCGCCGTTATTCTGACGAGTTCCGCCATCGTTTCGCGCTTACCGTTTGTCATCGGTCCCCTCGCTTTCCCCAGGCTCTTCGCACTTCGGCGCGCGGTGGAAAGAGAACTTCGATTCCTCGCCGTGTGTGATGCGCTTGATGTTCGGGATGTGTTTCAGGATGATGACGGCGGGGATAAAGAAACCGAACAGAACGATGTAGACCGGGGGATACGCCCCGCCGAAAAGCCCCTGAAAGAAGGGAACGAGAAAGACGGGGTAGAGCGCCGCCCCGACCGTCGAGCCGAGCGAGATGTAGCGGGTGAACGCCACCACGATCACGAAAATCCCGAAGAGGATCAGGGCGAGCCAACGGTTTAAGAAGAGGGCGACGATGAACGAGGAGAGCACGCCCTTTCCGCCCTTGAAGCGGTAGTAGATCGGGAAAACGTGCCCGAGGATGCAGAACGCGCCGGCAAGATAAGTGCCGACGACGATCGGGTTGTCCCCGACCGAGAGAATAAAGAGCGAGGGGTCGGACGGCTCAAACGCGAAGCCGCCGATCGAATAGAACCCGCAGCAGGCGGCGCCGAGCAGAACCGAGAGCACGCTTTTCAGGACGTCGCCGACGATCGTCGGGATCGCGCCCTTTACGCCGAACACGCGGAACATATTGGTCGCCCCGCCGTTCCCGCTCCCGTGCCGGCGGATATCGTCGCGGAAGAGGACCCGCGAGACGATGAAGGCGGTGTTCACGCTGCCGAGCAGGTAGGGGATCACGACGCAGCAGAGCAGAACGGCAAGCGGCTTGATCAAAAGAAAAAAGAGATCGTCGCCGACCGTCCCCGACGCGAGGATCCGCGCAAGGAATCCTTCCTGCAAAAAGTTCATAGTACCCCCCTCCGGCACTTCCGCCGGAACAACGTATTTCTATGCAAATTATATACCACTTTACGCGTAATGTCAAGAGAGAAGAGAACGGAATCGGGTATGCAAAAGAAAATGAAAGCCGGGAAGTCGAAGACTTCCCGGCTCAGACCGTCGACAAACTTGCATGACCGGCAGGTAAGAGTGCAAGAATCGGTTTCCCAAAGCAAACGCAGAAAAGAGGGACAGCGTTCAAAAGAAACGGGCGGGGCGGGCAAAAATGCCCGCCCCGCCATGCCTTTCGCCGTTTTCGCTCTCTGTCGTACGCCCGTACGCCGACGAGTACGAAAACGACGAATCCTGCCGCGTTTCTCTCGGTCTGTCTTGAATTGCGGACTTTGTCTGCAATTCAAGCCGAAAACGGGATCAGAGCGTCCCGAGAAACGCGATCACCCGGTCGGCGAGCCGACGGGCTCCGGCGTCGTTCGGATGCAGTCCGTCGGGGCAGAACGCCGCGCGCTGCTCTTCGATCATAGGTTGGATCCCCGCCGTCGCGAACAGGTCGAGGACGGGGAGAGAAAACTCCGCCGCAACCTCCTTGATCGCCCTCACGTAGTCGCGAAGAGGATGGCAGGGAAGCCCGATCTCGTTTGTCGTCGTGTTCTCGCTTCTTCTGTGGAGCGGGGTCATCAGGACGATCCGCTTGGTCGGGTAGCGGCGAATCAGGCGCAGGCAGAGCGAGCGGAGCGCGCCGTAGAAGGTGTATTCGCTCTCGGGTCCGTCCGACGGAGTACCGAGTTTTCCGTTCCCGTGTCCGAAATCGTTGGTGCCGCCGAACACGACGATCACGTCGGCGTCGGGGTCGATGCCGTCCACACGATCGAGGAAGCATTGGTCGTACTTGGGTTTGGCGCCGGGATACTCGGAGCGGGCGATCCGGGTGCCGCCGATTCCGTAGTTCAGAACGCGGATGTCGCTCCATTCGCGCGCAATCACGCCGACGAAGCCGTTTTCGGGCTTGGACGCTCCGCAGCCCTCGGTGATGCTGTCGCCGAGGAACGCGACGGTCGCGATCGGTTTGTTCAGGTTGAGTTCCATATCTGTATCCTTTCTTATTCCGCGTCTTGCGGGTCGATTTCGGGTTGAGGCGGATCCTTCTTTTTGCCGATCCGCGAGAGAAGCGGGAAGGCGAGCGGCCAGAGCAGCCCAGCCGCGATCACGACGATAAAGTAGCGGATCGCGTGGGAGAAGAGCGCGCCGCCGAACAGCAGCGAAAACAGCGGCTTCAGTCCCTCTTTCAGTCCGAGCGCGAGGGCAAGCCCGCCGACCAGTTTGACGATCTGCGCCGGGAGCGGAGCCTCGGTCTTATAGTTGATATACCGCGGTTCGATCAGCGAGAACAGCAGCATCGCCGAAACCGAGCCGACAAGCGTCCAACCGTTCTTCTGCGCCTCGGCGAGGTTCACGGGGTCGGTGTCGGCGGGGAAGGGGAAGAGCAGGGTGAAGAGCAGAAAAGCGACCGAGGCGAACAGACAAAAGGACACCCACACGACGAGCGCCCTTTGTCCCCGGTCGCGCGAAAAGACGGGGTAAATCGCGAACACGAGCAGAAGCGCGCAGCCGGCGCCGCAGAGCACGTCGGCGGGCGTATGCACGCCGAGAAAGAGCCGCGAGAAGGGGACGAGCACAGAGAGAAGCGGGAACACGATCCGCGCCGCCTTGCTCTTGCGGTGCCAAAGCGCGAGCGAACCGTAGACGCCGACGGCGTTCTGCGCGTGCCCCGACGGGAAGGAATAGCCCGTCGCCTCCGCCCGCGCGCTCTCCCAGATCGTGAAATCCGGGTCGCGCACCCACGGACGGGGAACGCGGAAGAGGATCTTTAAGGTCTGATTGACGACCGTGCCGAGAAATCCGACCGAGAGGACGTAAAAGCCCTCGCGCTTGTCGACGCACCAAAGGAGAAAGAGCGAAACCACGAGGAACGCCGCTTCGCCTCCGAAATTGGTTAAGAAGGAAAAGATCGTGGCGAGCCAAGGGGCGGCATGCCGGATCTTTTCAAGTACGTAGAGGAAAGACACAGGTTCGCCTCCTCTCGGAAAGTCAAGAAAGAATCAGTCGTTTTTGCCTGCCAGCGCTTCGTCGATCGCTTTTGCGGCGGTCTTGCCCGCGCCCATCGCGAGAATGACGGTCGCGGCGCCGGTCACGGCGTCGCCCCCGGCGTAGACGCCCGGTTTCGAGGTCAGCCCGGTCGCCTCCTCGACGACGATCCCGCCCCGGCGGTTCACGTCGAGCCCGGCGGTCGTCGACTTGATCAGCGGGTTGGGGCTGGTGCCGATCGACATCACCACGGCGTCGACGTCAAGCACGAACTCCGAGCCGGGGACCTCGACGGGCGAGCGTCTGCCCGACGCGTCGGGTTCGCCGAGTTCCATCTTGATACATTCGATCCCGGTGACGAACCCGTTTTTCGGGTCGCGCCGGTCGTTTTCGTTCTGATAACCGAGGATGCGGACGGGATTGGTGAGGAGCCGGAAATCGATCCCCTCCTCCATCGCGTGTTCGACCTCTTCGCGCCGGGCGGGCAGTTCTTCCAGCCCGCGGCGGTAGACGACGTAGACCTTCTCCGCGCCCAGACGGAGCGCGGTGCGCGCGGCGTCCATCGCCACGTTCCCGCCGCCGACGACGGCGACCCGCTTCGCTCGCAGGATCGGGGTCGCGCTGCCCTCGCGGTAGGCGCCCATCAGGTTGCTTCGCGTCAGATATTCGTTCGCCGAGTAGACGCCTTTCAGCGCCTCGCCCGGGATCCCCATAAAGCGGGGAAGTCCCGCGCCCGAACCGATAAAGACGGCTTCATAGCCCATATCAAAGAGTCGGTCGACCGTCAGCGTCTTGCCGATGATGACGTTGGTCTCGAAGTCGACGCCGAGCGCGCGAAGCGTGTCGATCTCGCGGCGCACGATGGTTTTCGGAAGCCGGAATTCGGGAATCCCGTACATCAGGACCCCGCCCGCGACGTGCAGCGCCTCGTAGACCGTGACGGCGTAGCCGCGCTTTGCGAGGTCGCCCGCGCAGGAAAGTCCCGAGGGGCCGGAACCGACGACGGCGACCTTGTGTCCGTTCGGCGCGGGACGCGCGGGTTTTGTCGAGACGTTTTCGTTATGCCAATCGGCGACGAACCGTTCGAGCCGACCGATTCCGACGGGCTCGCCCTTGATCCCGCGGACGCACTTGGATTCGCATTGCGTTTCCTGCGGGCAGACGCGCCCGCAGACGGCGGGAAGCGACGACGAGGCGGTGATGACCTCGTACGCCCCCTCGAAATCGCCCTCCCGCACCTTTTCGATAAAGGCGGGGATGCGGATGTTCACGGGACAGCCCGAGACGCAGGGCATATTCTTGCAGTTGAGGCAGCGGGCGGCTTCGTCGAGGGCGGTCGCCTCGTCGTAGCCGAGGGCGACCTCCCCGAAATTACGGGCGCGGACCGCGGGGTCCTGCACCGGCATAGGGTTCTTTTTCAAAGACATATTCGGCATTTTTTCAATCCGCCCCCCTTACTTGTTCTCGCTTTTGAAGAGGTTGCAGTCCTCTTCGCGCTTTGCCGCCTCGAAATCGCGATACATCGCCGAGCGGCTCATCGCTTCGTCGAAATCGATCTTGTAGCCGTCGAAATCGGGTCCGTCGACGCAGGCGAACTTGGTCTCGCCCCCGACGGTCAGGCGGCAGCCGCCGCACATCCCGGTCCCGTCGATCATGATCGGGTTCATCGAGACGACGGTCGGAGTGCCGAAGGGACGCGCCGTGGCGACGACGAACTTCATCATGATCAGGGGACCGATCGTGATGATCTCGTCGTAGTTCTCGCCCGCCGAGAGCCACTCGCCGAGCGGGAGGGTGACGACGCCCTGCCGCCCCGCGCTCCCGTCGTCGGTCATGACGGCGAGCCGGTCGGAGACGGCGGCGAATTCGTTTTCGAGGATCAGGAGATCCTTCGAGCGGAAGCCGATCACGGTATGCACCTCGCAGCCGAGGCGGTGGAGTTCCTCGGCGATCGGAAGCGCGATGGCGCAGCCGACGCCGCCCCCGACGACGCAGACCTTTTTCAGCCCCTCGACCTCGGTCGGTTTGCCGAGAGGACCCGCGAAATCGGGAATGGTATCGCCGACGTTCTTGCGGTTCAGGGCGGCGGTCGTCGCGCCGACGATCTGGAAGATGATGCGGACGGTCCCTCTCTCGCGGTCGTATCCCGCGACGGTCAGGGGGATGCGCTCGCCGTCCTCGTCCACGCGCAGGATGACGAACTGCCCGGGGCGGGCGGCGGCGGCGACGAGCGGCGCCTCGATCTCCATCAGCGTAACGGTGGGATTCAGACTCCGTTTTTCTTTGATACGATACATGGGTTTCCTTTCTGCCGATCGGCTCGAACGAGCGAAAATATTAAAAATAATTATACCAAACCGCGCCCCGTCTTGTCAAGAGCGGAGGCGCGTTTTTCGGCGGTTTTTCGGGGCGGGAAGGGGGAAAAACGAAAAAAGCGGTCGGATGTAATCAGTTTCGTTTCACCCGTTGACATCCGCGCGGGAATGTGATAAAATATGAAAAAGAGATATCGTGGGGGAGAAGGTCTATGCGGACGCCGGGGATCCCGTTGGAAATCGAGCGGAAATATCTGATCCGGATGCCCGATCCCGGCTTTCTTTCGTCGCTTCCCGGCTGCGTCGTGTCCCGAATCGAGCAGACCTATCTGCCTGATCCCGCCCCCGGCGTGACCGAGCGCATCCGGCTTCGCCGCTTTCCCGATCGGGTCGAGTACACCCACACGGTGAAACTCCGGCTCTCGGACACGACGGCGCGGGAGGAGGAAGAAACGCTCTCCGAGGACGCCTACCGCGCGCTCCTTTCCCGCCGCGATCCCTCCCTTCAAACCCTCTCGAAAACGCGCTACGCCTTTCCGATCGGGGGGCAGGTCTACGAGGTCGACGTCTATCCGTTCTGGGAGAAAACGGCGGTGCTCGAGACCGAACTTTCCGACGCCGCGCTCCGCGCGCCGATCCCGCCCTTCCTCTCGGTGATCCGCGAGCTGACGGGGGAGAGGGCGTATTCCAACCGCAATCTTGCCCGGCGGATCCCGCCGGAACCCGACCTCAAGT
This sequence comes from uncultured Clostridia bacterium, assembly GCA_946404295.1. Taxonomy (GTDB): domain Bacteria; phylum Bacillota; class Clostridia; order Oscillospirales; family CAG-272; genus UBA1740. Next base: position 19,671 of record CAMJDE010000001.1, read on the forward strand.
AACGGTCGAATCAATATTTACAGAAAGGAGATCCGGACGTGTTTCCAGGTGAAACCCCGGTGTCCGGGACGCGGTCCCGCGGATATAAGTTCAACGGAATATTCGGCTCGGTCACGGTGACGGCTCTGCTCTTTCTTTTGGCGCTCGCGTTCGCCTGGTTCAAGTGGTACGTCGCCGGAGCCGTCGCCTTTGCCCTGATCGCGGCGGCGGAACTCGTGTTCTGCTCCGATCTGTCGGTCCCGGCGTTCCCGCTCCTGCTCCTCTCGGTCATCGTTCTCCCCTGCTACGACAGTTTCGATATCTTCGTCCGGTTCGCCTGGGTGATCCCGGTCTTTCTCGTCGCGTTCTTCTACAATCTGATCGTCTTCCGGGAAAAGATGAAGATCGGGCGTACCTTCTTCGGTCTCGTCGCCGTCATGGTCGCTCTGATGGTCGGCGGGACGGGATTTATCGCGCGGGAGGATCTGCTCTCCCCCATGTCGCTTTTCTACGTTCTTTCGCTCGGGCTGGGGATGGTCCTCTTCTATCTGTTTATCAAATCGCGCTTCTCGCGCTTCAATATCTACGGGATCTTCGGCAGGATCGCTCCGGCGATGTACCTCGTCGGGATCCTTTGCTGCGTCATTATCCTGCTCTACACGGTCCGGGACAACCCTATCGACCCCGTGTTCCCCGACCGCATTTTCTACAATCTGCATCACGCAGAGTTCCGCGCGTCGAATAACCTTTCGACCGTACTGATGCTGGCGATGCCCTTCCCGGTCTGGTACGCCCTGAAACAGCATCCCGTGCATATTCTGACCTGCTTTATTTTCTATTTTGCCATCATCACCGCCGGCTCGCGCGCCGGAGTTATGCTCGGGGCGATCGAACTCTTCCTCTGCTTCCTCTCCTGGCTGCGCTACTGCGGTCCGATCTCGAAGAAGATCGGGACGTTCTTCGGCCCCATCCTGATCCTGCTCGGGCTGATCACGACGCACTGGTTCTTGACGAGTTATCCCGATTTCGGCGTGGTCAACGACGGCGAGTTCCGGGTCAGCGCGATCGAGATCGCCATCCGCGAGTTCCGCGAGCATCCGATCTTCGGGATCGGGCTCCGCAATCACGCCCTCGACGAGATCTATCAGCCGAAGAAGGGCGCGCTCTGCTGGTTCCATATGTATTTCCCGCAGATCTTCGCCTCGATGGGGCTCTTCGGCTTCTTCTCCTATCTCTTGCAGTTGTTCCTGCGCGGGACGCTGATCTTCAAAAGAAAACGCGGACCCGTCCGCTCGACTCTCGGGCTCTCGTATATCGGGCTGTTTCTGATGTCGCAGCTCAACCCCGGCGAGTTCTGCCCGTTTCCTTACGCCCTGATGGCGGTCGCGATCTTCGTGATGCTCGAACAACTTGAAGAGACCGAACGCCTCGCGCGCCTGCTCGCCCCCGAATGGGGAGAGAACGCTTGATTTGACGATTACTTCAAAGGAGATACAACCATGACCGAACTCGAACAAAAAATCTATGACCTCGGCGTGATCCCGGTGATCAAGATCGGGAACCCCGACGACGCGATCCCGCTTGCGAAGGCGCTGATCGACGGCGGACTTCCCGCCGCGGAGATCACTTTCCGCACCTCCTGCGCCGCCGAGGCGATCAAGAAGATCACAAAGGCGTACCCCGAGATGCTGGTGCTTGCCGGCACCGTCCTCAATCCCGCGCAGGTCGACGCCGCCGTCGAGGCGGGCGCGAAGATGATCGTCAGCCCGGGTCTCAACCCCAAGACCGTCGCCTACTGCAAGTCGAAGAACATTCCGATCATTCCCGGCACCGCCAACCCCTCGGATATCGAGCAGGCGATCGAACTCGGGCTCGACACCGTCAAGTTCTTCCCGGCGGAGGCGGTCGGCGGGCTCAAAATGCTGAAAGCCATGTCCGCCCCCTACGGCGCGATGCGCTTTATGCCGACCGGCGGCATCAACGCCGACAATCTGCTCTCCTATCTCCAGTTCGACAAGATCATCTGCTGCGGCGGGAGCTTTATGGTGAAGGACGACCTGATCCGCGAGGGGAAGTGGGACGAGATCACCGCCCTGACCCGCGGCGCCGTCCGCGCGATGCTCGGCTTTGAGTTCGCGCACGTCGGCATCAACTCCGAGAACAAGGACGAGGCGCTCCGGGCGGCGAAACTGCTCGAAACCATGTTCGGGCTCCCGATCCGCGAGACGAGCAAGAGTTATTTCACCGGCGCGCCGTTTGAGGTGATGATGGCGAAGGGACCCGGCAAGAACGGGCATATCGGCATCAAGACCAACTTCGTCGACCGCGCGATGGCGTACTTCAAACGGAACGGCTACGCGATCGACGAGACCTCGATCACCTACGCCGACAACGGCAAGCCGAAGTTCTTCTATCTGAAGGACGAGATCCTCGGCTTTGCGTTCCATATCGTGCAGAAATAAGAAAGCAGACCGAGAGAAACGCGGCAGGATTCGTCGTTTTCGGACTCGTCGGCGTACAGGCGTACGACAGAGGGCGAAAGCGGCGAAAGGCAAGGCGGGACGGGCAAAATTGCCCGTCCCGCCCGTATTTTTGTACGCCGTCTTTTTCTTTTCGCGTTTGCTCGTCGATTCTTGCGCTTTTGTATGCCGGTCGTGCAGGTTTGTCGACGGAGTGAGAAGCGCCAACCCGTGCGGGTCGGCGCTTCTTTTGTTTGGTTTCTTTCAGTCGTTCGCTCCGGGCAGCCGGGCGATCGAAAGTTCGGTTCCCGCCTCTTTGATCGCGCGGACGATCGCCTCGGGGATCGGGATCGACGCGTCGGTCACGAGACGGTCGACGCTGCTGAATTCGGAATAAAGGAAGAAACTGTTCTTGCCGAACTTGTCGCTCTCGGCAAGGACGATGCGGGTCTCGGAGTGCGAGAAGAGACGCGAGGTGAACTCCGCCTCAAGGTTGTTCCAGAGGAACACGCCCTTCTCCGAAACGGCGGTCGCGCCCGAAAACGCTTTGTTGAAATAGAGCCGGTCGAGCATCGGCGTACAGTCGCCCTGGATCACGCATCCGTTCCGCGCGTTGAGCGTCCCGCCGAGCATAATGATCGTGCCGGTGAAGTCGCCGCGTTTGATCTTGCGATGCAGAACCATCGCGATCTCGGGGGAGCAGGTCGTGATCACCAGATCTTTTTTCCCGAAGATCGCCTCGGCGAACGCCTCGGTCGTCGAGCCCTCGTCGATCACGATCGCGTCGCCGTCCGAGAGCAGACTTGCCGCAAGCGCGCCGATCGCCCGCTTCTCGTTCGGAAAGCAGAGTTTGCGTTCCTCGAGATCGAATTCGTGCCGTACGGGCGGGAGCAGGACGACGCCGCCGTGGACGCGGCGGATCGGTTCCTTCTGCGAGAGAAGCGAGAGATCGCGGCGGACCGTTTCGGTCGTCACGTCGAAGGTTTGCGCAAGATCGGCGATCGTCGCCCGTCCGTCGCGGCGGACGATCTCGAGCATCGCGTTTTGTCTTTCCTTTGCCAGCATTGGCTTTCTCCTGTCTTTTTATTGTTTTCATTATAGCAATTTTATGTTGATTTGTCAATATCGCTTTTGGTTTTTCGGACTGTTTCCGAGAGGATCGAAAAAAAAGCCAACCGGAACCCCAAAACCCGAAAAGAGCCGCGACGAGGCGGCGAAACGGCGCCCTCGGACGGGAAAGCCACAAGAAACCAAATCGCGGGGGGCGATTCTCTTTCCGCCCGACCGTTTTCCGCCCCGCACGTCGCGGGGGCGGTTTGCAAACGTCTTTCAAAAAAATCGAAAAAGGTCTTCAAACCTGTTGCAAAACGTGCGCGGAAATGGTATAATGATAATCTAATATTTTCGGGACGTTAGGATAAACCGATTAGAATGTGAGGAAACGTGCGTGAACGGCACGCAAACGACCGGAAACGACTCGAAGCCGAAGATGGCGCGCACCGACTTGCGGATGACGGTCCTCTGCTCGGTGATTTATCTTGTTGAATATTTCGGACGCTACGATCTCGCCGCCGCGAAGATCGAGATGCTCGGCGCTTTCGGCGCGGACGCGAAGGCAATGCTGGGGCTGGCGCTTACCCTGATGGCGATCTCCTACGGAGTGGGACAGATCGTGATGGGGGTCGTCGGCGACCGCGTGCCGCCGCGCTTCGTCGTCTTCGCCGGGCTTCTCGGCGCGGGGGCGTGCAACCTTGTCGTCGGGTTCGCGACGTCTTTGCCGCTCGTCTGCGTCGCGTGGTTTCTGAACGGCATCTGCAAAGCGATGATATGGCCGTCGCTCGTCCGGCAGATGACCTGCGATATGACCGAAAACGGGTTCCAGACCGGGATCCTCTGGGTCTCGATCGCGAGCAACTTCGGGGTCGTGCTGGTCTATCTCGCCATCGTCCCGGTCAGCATCCTGCTCTTCTCCTGGCGGCTCGCTTTCTGGTTCTCCGGCGCGGCGGAAATCGTCGCGGGCGCTTTTTGGGTCCTCTCGGTGCGGACGATCCCCTCGGTGGGGCTTCTGACCCGGGCGCTCCGCAGCGACGAAAAGTCCGATCCCGCGGACGGGATCGAAGAACCGACCGCAAAGAAAAAGAAAAATCGGGTCCTGCCGATCCTCTTTGCGGCGGGGATCCCCGTCCTCTATTTCGTCGTGATCTGTCACGGGCTGCTCCGCGACGGCGTGACGAGTTGGATGCCCGAACTGCTGCAGGATACGTACAGGCTCGACAGCGTCGCCGCGATCATGAGTTCGGCGATCCTCCCGGTCTTCTCGACCGTCTGCGTCGTGATCGCCGGAATGGTCTTTATGAAACTGAAAAACGAATTGACCTCGGCGGCGATCTTCTTCGGGATCGTGGTCGTGTCGCTCGGCTGCCTGACTTTCACGATCGGGCACTCCGCCATTCTGACGATCGTTCTGCTTGCCCTTGCGACCAGCGGGATCCAGGGGGTCAACCACATTTTGACGACCCGCGTGCCGCACCGCTTCGCCTACGCCGGGATCGTCTCGACCGTCGCGGGACTGCTCAACTCGGCGACCTACGTCGGCGCCGCGATCTCGGGCTACGGGATCGCGCTCTACAGCGAGGCGAACGGCTGGCACGGAACGGTGATCGCCTGGCTGATCGTCGCCGCCGTCGGAACCGTTGCGCTCGTCCTCTGCTTCGCGCGCTGGAAACGCTTTATCAAGGAACACTGAAAAAATCAAGCGCCCCCGGCGGGGGCGCTTCAGATCGACGACATACTCGCAGTTCAAAAAGAAATGGGCGGGACGGGCATGATTGCCCGTCCCGCCTTACCTTTCGCCGCTTTCGCCCTCTGTCGTACGCACGTACGCCGACGAGTACGAAAACGACGAATCCGGCGGCGTTTCTCTCGGTCTGTTTCGTTTGCGGGATTATTCCGCGGCGGGGACGTCGGTCTCTTCCTTCTCGTCGTCGGTTCCGACCGGGACGAGGTCGGAGAAGAAGGAGAAGAGATAGAGGAGCGCGACCGAGAGCAGGGCGCCGCCGACGATATCGGTCAGCCAATGCACCCCCGAAACGAAGCGCGCGACGGCGGTGAAGACCGCGAGGGCGTAGAAGGGGAGCGAGAAGAGAACGCGGTTGACGCCGGGGGCGAAGCGGCGATGGAGCATCCGCGCGGCGGAGACGAAGACGACGATCGAGAGGACGGTGTGCGTCGAGGGAAAACTCGCCTCGGGCGTCGTGCCGTCCAGCAGGATGGGGCGGTAGTTCACGACCACGATCTCAAAGAAAACGTAGAACAGGATCACGGCAAGGTACAGCCCGCCGAGGACGAGAAAGTCGATCCCGGTTTTGCGAAGATCGAAGCGAGAAAGGAAGAACCGCACGACCGCCCACACGGCGAACGCCGCCGCGGCGAGGATCGCGAAATAGCCGATATACTGGGTCAGGTCGTAGAATCGCAGATGCACGCCCACGGCGTCGCGGGCGGCGAAATTGAGCGACGAGAGCCCGATCTCCTTGCCCGCGTTCTCGTCGACGGCGACGTCGACGGTTTTGAGTAGCACGATCAGGAGAAGGAACGCGAGAAAAAACGCCCCTCCGACGATCGGTTTCCAATACTTTTTGAAGAACGATTGTTCGTTTTTTTCAGTCATCGTTTTTTCCTCCGCCGACGGTTCTGCCGGCACCCATATTATACTCCCGAACGCGAAAAAAGTCAATCCCGGCGGACGATCGCTTTACAAACGCGGGATTTGTGCTATAATAGAGCAGAAACCGACTTTATTTGAGAGGGGGGCGCGCTTTGCATTTCGGCTTTTCCTATATCGGTCTGATCTGGCTGCTTCTGCTTTTCGTCCCGAATTTTCTCTGGACGAAGAGGAAGCCCGCGGAGTATGACCGCTTCGCGGGGAACGAAAACCGCGTTCTGCTCGTCTTGGAGCGGGCGGGTGAGGTGA
>CAMJDE010000002.1 GCA_946404295.1 uncultured Clostridia bacterium
GTGTTCGAGTTCTCGGCGCGGAAGGTCGGACCGAAGGTGTAGATGTTCCCGAACGCCATCGCGTAGGTCTCGCCCTCAAGCTGCCCCGAGACAGTCAGGTTCGCGCTTCTGCCGAAGAAGTCCTGCGAATAATCGACCTTGCCGTCCTCGGTTTTCGGCGGGTTCTCAAGGTCGAGGGTCGTCACGCGGAACATCTCGCCCGCGCCCTCGCAGTCCGACGCCGTGATCAGGGGCGTATGCACGTAGACGAAGCCGCGGTCGTGGAAGAAGCTGTGAATGGCGTACGCCGCCTCGCTCCGCACGCGGAAAACGGCGGAGAACAGGTTGGTGCGCGGACGCAGATAGGCGATCTCGCGCAGATATTCGACGGTGTGCCGCTTCTTCTGCAGCGGATAATCGGGGGTCGAGGTCCCCTCGACTTTGACGGTCTCCGCCTTGATCTCAAAGGGCTGCTTCGCCCCCGGGGTCAGTTCGAGTTTTCCCGTCACGATCAGCGCCGCCCCGACGTTCTGCGAGGCGATCTCGTCGTAGTTGTCGATCTTCTCGCGCTCGAATACGACCTGCACCGTCTTAAAGCAGCTGCCGTCGTAGAGGTCGATGAAGCCGAACGCCCGGCTGTCGCGGATCGAACGCGCCCAACCGCCGACCGTCACGGTCGTCCCGCCGAGCGCCGCCGATTCGTCGTAAAGCCGTTTGACGGCGGTCAATTGTTCTTTCATCTTTCGTTTCCTCGGTTTTCCCTGTTTTTACAGGTTATTATAACACACGCGCGACGGGATTTCCACCCCTTTCGCGCCCTTTTTTCACTTTTTCTTTTCCTTTTTTCTTCTTTTTCCCAAAAAATCACTTGACGCGTGACTTTTTATGTGCTATAATAGTCACGCAATAAGTTACTTCAGGAGGAAAAACCGCAACATGACCAACTTGGAAAGACGGATCCCGCAGGGGATCGAACATCTGATCGCCGCGATCTGCGAGGACTATCCGCGCAGAAAGCACGAGATCGAGACCGGGACGGGCGATCCCGAGACGCTCGCCGAGTATCGGCGGCTGAACGACCTGGTCGACGACGCGCTCGAGGAGAGCTGCGAGCCGGCGATCCGCGAGGAGATGCGGCGCGATCTCGCGCTCCGGCGCGGCGCGCATTATACCCAGATCTGGCAAATGGGCGAGGGGACGTACAAAAACCGGAAGCGGCTCTGCAAACTCGCGATCGCAAAGCGCCTCCGGCTGCTGTAAATCACGTCGAGGGGATCACCCCGGTAACGAACCCGAGCGGATCCGCCGACGAGAGATCGGCGGCGATGATCCGCCCCCGGTATACGATCAGATTGGCGTAGACCGTCCCCTCGTAGTCCGGATAGTTGGTGACCTCGTAGGTATAGCGCGTCACCTTCTTTTTCCGGTAGCGCGAGAGGTCGAGCCCCTGCGTTTTCTGGATCTCGTTATAGCCCTGCATCACCCGGTCGAACTCTTCGGGGATCGTGAAGGTCGCCTCGTCGACGACCTCGCGTTTGACCGTCCAGCCCTGCTTTTCGAGAAAGTCGATCCGCCCCGCGTCGGTGTCCGCCCCGGTATAGGAGACCGAGGTCCCCGACGCGGCGGCGACGAGACGCCCGTCGGAGAGGATCAGAGTGCCGAAGAGGAGCACGGCGCAGAGCACCGCCACCCCGATAAAGCGAAGGGTCGACGCGCGAACCGAACAAACGAACATGGAAAACACCCCCTGTCAAGATGGTACAATCTATGACAGGGGGCGCCGGATTATGCCCGATCCGGGATGCGCGCCGTCAACCGGCAGGTATGTTCAGCGGTTGTTGCAGCAGCAGCAGCAAATGACGACTGCGGCGAGGATCCAGATCCAGGCGTTATCGTCGTCGAGGATACGGCAAAGACAGTTGCCCATTACGTTCGTCCCTTCCTTTTCTTTTTCGCGGGGGTTCTCCCTGCATTAACAGGATATGCGAAGGGACGGGGGCGGGTGATTTAATTCCCGATTCCCATTTGCTCCATCAGCCGCTTGTTGAACTCCTCGGCGGTGTTGTAGCCGAGTTTCTTCTGGCGGTTGTTCATGGCGGCGATCTCGATGATGATGGCGAGGTTGCGCCCGGGATGCACGGGGATCACGATCGAGGGGACGCGGATGCCGAGGATGTCGGTGTACTGATCCTCCAACCCGAGCCGATCGTACATCTTTCCCTGCTCCCAGGGTTCAAGGTTGATGATCAGGTCGATCTTTTCGGTCTCCTTGACCGCGCCCATACCGAAGAGACGGCAGACGTCGACGATCCCGATGCCGCGCAGTTCGATGTAGTGACGGATGATCTCGGGCGAGCGACCGACCAGCGCCTTCGCCGAGACGCGGCGGATGTCTACGGCGTCGTCGGCGATCAGCCGATGTCCGCGCTTGACCAGTTCGATCGCCGTCTCGGATTTACCGATGCCGCTGTCCCCGAGGAGCAGGATACCTTCGCCGTAGACCTCGACGAGGACGCCGTGGCGCGTGAGGCGCGGGGCGAGTTCGGTCGAGAGCAGCGCGATCAGCGCCGCCATCAGAGGAGACGTCAGATCGGCGCTCCGCAGGATCGGCACGCGGTACTTTTCGGCGAACTTCCGCGCGTCCTCGCCGATCGAGAGCGACGAGGTGTAGATGACGCCGACGGGGCGCGACGCGTAGAACGCCTCGAGCCGCATGGCGCGCTCTTCGGGCGGGAGCGACGCGAGATACAGATGCTCCACCTTTCCGATGATCTGGAGCCGCGACGCCTCGTAATGATCGTAGAACCCCGCGAACTGAAGTCCGGGACGGTTGATGCCCGCGTTGGAGATCAGAATGTTCTCCGGCAGGTCGGGCAGATAGACGGTTTCAAACGCGCGGTCGTTGATGATCTTCGAGAGCGGGACCGAGTAGACCGCTTCTTCCTTTTTTGCCATATCGCTTCCCTTTCTTTTCCGGGATTTGTTTCTTTTTCTATTGTAGCACAGACGGCGGGGGATTGCAAGCGGTTTTCAAAAAAGCGGCGGGGGCAAGACCCCGGTGGCGTTTCATTCACATTTTAAGTTAATATTTTTCGGAAAGGCGCAAATATTTTACCCAAACAGGTTGACATACCGTTGCATACGGTTTATAATATATACGACAAAAAATGCGCCCGGGCGCAAAGATTTTACGGAGAAAACGCAAATGGAGTTTAAAAGAGAGAAATATCTGCAGCAGTTGGTCGACGGGATGGAGATCCCGCTGATCAAAGTCGTTACCGGGATCCGGAGAGCCGGGAAGTCGTATCTTTTGTTCACCATTTTCGACCGATATCTGAAAGAACACGGCGTCCCCGACGATCATATCGTCAAGATTGCGCTGGACGATATGGACAACATCCGGCTTCGTGACAAAGAGGCGCTGTATCGGTTCATCAAAAGCAAAATCACCGACGAGGGCAGATACTATATATTGCTGGACGAGATCCAGTATGTTTCCGGTTTTGAGGACGTTCTCAACAGTATGCTGCACATAAAGAACGCGGATACCTACGTGACCGGCAGCAATGCAAAGTTCTTGTCCAGCGACATCATCACGGAGTTCAGAGGAAGAAGCGACGAGATCCGTGTATATCCGCTCACGTTCAAAGAGTATTACGAGGGACTCGGCGGGGACAAGCGCGATCGGCTGGAAGAGTATATGTGTTTCGGCGGGCTCCCGACGGTCGCTTTGATGAAAAGCAGAGAACAAAAGATCGCCTATCTGAAAGAGATCGGCGACAAAATCTATCTTTCGGATCTAAAGCAGCGGCACAGAATCAAAAATGAAACGGAGTTTGACGAATTGCTGGACGTTCTGGCGTCCGGGATCGGATCGCTGACAAACGCAAAAAAACTGTCCGACACGTTCAAAACGGTCAATCACGCGCTCGTCAGCCCGAATACGGTCTCGAAATATATCGACTATTTTATTGACGCTTTCCTGATCAGCCGCGCAAGAAGATACGACGTCAAGGGCAAACGGTATATCTCCACTCCGGCAAAATACTACTTTTGCGATATGGGACTGCGAAACGCAAGGATCGACTTCCGACAGATCGAGCCGAACCACATTATGGAGAACCTGATCTACAACGAACTGATCGCCCGGGGGTTTCAGGTCGACGTCGGCGTCGTGGAGATCAACGCCAAAAACGCGGCGGGCAACGGCGTCAAAAAGCAACTCGAGGTCGATTTCGTAGCCAACAAAGGATATGAAAGATACTACGTTCAGTCGGTCTATTCCTATTACGACGCAGAAAAGAAAGAGCAGGAGAGAGCGTCTTTCGCTCATATCCCGGATTCGTTTGAACGCATCATCGTTACCGGAGACAACGGTCTCCCCTACCGTGACGACAACGGATACCGGATCGACAATCTGATTCACTTCCTGTTGAACGAGTTATAATGAAAGCGGTGGGGTCTTCCTCGCCGCCCGGATTGCAGAAAAAGTCTACCATTCGGGACAGACCGAAAGATAGGCGGCAGAATTCGTCGTTTTCGTACTTGTGGCGTACAGGTGAGGGAAAAACGGCAAAAGGCAAAGGCGGGATGGGCATTTTGCCCATCCCGCCCGTTTCTTTTGAACAATGTCCCTCTCTTTTCGCGTATGCTTTCTAAAATCTTTGCCTGCGGCAAAAGCGATGAGTTTGGCTTACGCCGAACGTTATGATTTGATCGCCCTTGTTACTTCCAACGTGCCGTCAGGCACTCATAACTGCGCAAAGCGCATCAGAACACATAACTCGCCGAAGGTGATCATAACTGATCCGGCGGTGCCGGATCTACTCCGCTATCGTGATTTTGACGTCGCCGGTATGGGTCGAAACCTTGAACGCGCCGCCCGCCGTGTCGTGCTCCGGCAGATTGATCTTTCCGGTGTGCGACGACGCGGTGTAGAGTTTGCCCGAGCGGAGCGTCCCCTCGACGTCGCCGGTGTGGGTCTTGATCTCGTAGTTCGCCGCGTCGCAGCGGTCGAACTCGACGTCGCCGGTGTCGGTTACGATCTTCGCGTCGCCGGTCCCGACGACGTTTTTCAAGATCACGTCGCCCGTATCTGTCTCGATCGAGAGGGCGGCGCACGATACGTCGGTCATTTTCACTTTTCCGGTGTCGTTATCGACCGAGATATCCCCCGCCGCAAGATCGGCGATCCTGACGGCGCCTGTGTCGGCGTTGATTTTGACGGCGCCGGAGTTCGACTTTGCGTAGGTCACGTCGCCGGTGTCGGTTTCGATCTCGACCTGCGCGGGAGACCCGCCGTACAGTTCCACGTCGCCGGTGTCGGTCTCGATTTTGACCGTTCCGAAGGTGACCGTTTCGGGGACCGTCACGTCGCCCGTGTCGGTTTCAAGCGAGAGCGACGTATATTCCCCCGCGGGGAGATAGACCCGGATCTTCGGGCTCTTCGAGAAGATCGTGATCATCTCGTACCATTTCCGCTGGTCTGCGCCGAAGATCGTCAGTTTCCCGTCGACGACCCCGACCGTGTGCGGCTGCTTTTCGCCCTCGTAGCACTCGACCCGAACCGTCCCGTCCTCAGACGGAAGGAAGGTCACGTCCGCCGTCCTGACAGAGACCGTCACGCCGTCGAAAGCGTCCTCGACCGTGTATTCCTTCGTCTCGAACTTTCCCGCCCCGAGTTTTCCGGCGTCGAACCCGACGGCGGCGAGGGCGACGAACGCGAGAACTGCCCCCGCGAGCACCAGCCCGAGGGCGATCCCGATGATGATTTTAAGCGACTTCGTCATTGTTTTTCTCCTTCCGTTTCATCCAACCGAACAGCGTGCGAGCCACCTGCGCGATCCCGCGCCCGAGCGCCTTGGTCGCCGCGACCGCCCCGAAGAAGAGCAGGATCGCAAGCCCGCCCGAGACCAGCGCCGCCCCGAGCGTGAAAAACGCCGGCGCGAACTGTCCCGTAAAGAGCAGGACGAAGAAGGAGCCCACGCCCCCGACCGCCCCCGCCGCAAGCGACAGTTCGACCGACCAGAGCGCGACGAAAAACGAGAAGAGCGCCGAAACGATCGAAACGAACAGCGCGAGCAGAAGCGGGAACCAGACCGGGAACCCGAGTACGAGCAGAAGGATCAGACCGACCTTTCCCCCCGCGCCGCTCCGACGCGGCTCTTTGACGACGGCGGGGCGCTCGGAAAGGATCTGCGACACGATCCCGTCGACCGTGCCGACACCCGCGACCGCCTCCTCTTCGGGGATCCCCTCCTCGATCCGGTCGTCGATCATCTCGCGGTAAAAGTTCACCCGCTCGTCCCGCTCGCGTTTCGGAAGGGACGAAAGCCCCCGCGAAAGCGCGTCGAGAAACTCTTTTTTCTTCATTTTCCGTTCTCCTCCCTGACGACAAAACGATAAACCGTCATCATTTCTTTCCATTCCTCGCGGAACTCGGCGAGCCGCGCCCGCCCCCGGTCGGTGACGTTGTAATACTTGCGAAGCCGCCCGTCGTGTTCGGCGGTTCGCACCGTCAGCATCCCCGCCCCCTCCAACCGTTTGAGAATGGTATAGAGGGTCGATTCGGACATTTCGAGGTAGGGTTTCATCTCTTTGATGATCTGATAGCCGTAACTCTCGCCGTCCCGGATCGCCGCGAGCACGCACACGTCGAGCAGCCCGCGCTTCAGTTGAATATCCATACCATACCTCCCTTCGCGTAATACATCATATCACGAAGTATTGCGTTTGTCAAGAGAAAAACGAAAAAAAAACAGGCTGCCCTTTGTGACAGATCCGCACAAGAATTGCTTTTCTCTCTTGACAATATAACGGTGTGGCGTTATAATGATAACAGAAATAACAGAAAGGAGACGTCGGAGATGCTCGAAACCAGATTGCAGGATAAACGTCTGTCGGTTTATCAATGCGCAAAGCAAAGCGGGATCCCGTATACGACCGTATTGGAATTGGTGCGCGGAAAGACCCGCTTGGAGAAGTGTTCCGCCGAGACGGTCTATAAGCTGTCCCGCGTGCTCGGCGTGGCGATGGAAGAGCTGATCGAGGACGTCACCGAGCCGAGATTGCGGTTTGAGACCTTTAAGGGCAACGTGTGTCACCGGATAAAGGACCGCGGGGATCTTCCGTTTATCGTCGAGACCCTGCAAAAGGACGAGATCACGCGCTTCTGGAACAAAAGATGGTATCCCGAGGCGTTTTATCTGTTGGCGGCGCTCGACTATCTGTCGCGGGTCAACGATCTTCCGCTCTGCCGCAAGTACGATCCGATCCGAACGCAAAAACTGAAAAAGACGCTTTATCCCCGGGACGTCGAGCTTGCCCGGAAACTGTCGCCCGATCTCGATATCCGCGAAAAGAGCCGTCGCGAATCGATCCCGGAGTTTATGAGATTCAATATCGTCGAAAGGGGGATCCGAGATGTCTTTTGAAACGCCGTTTACCAAAGAAAACCTCGAAGTCTGTCTCAAAGAAGTTGCAAAAGAATACCGGAAACGGTGCGGCGGGCAAACGATGGAGATGATCCTGGTCGGCGGGGCGTCGGTTCTCGTCAACTACGGGTTCCGGGAGTCCACATACGATATCGACGCGGAGTATCTGTCCGACTCCGCCCTGAAGGAAGCGATCGATCTCGTGGGGGACCGTTTCGGTCTCCCTGCGGGGTGGCTGAACACCGATTTCAAAAAGACGGCTTCCTATTCCCCGAAGATCCGGGAGTGTTCCGAGTATTACAAAACCTTTTCCGGCGTCCTCGAGATAAGGACGATCCGGGCGGAGTATCTCGTCGCGATGAAATTGGTTTCCGGGCGCCGCTACAAGAGGGACCTCTCGGACGTCGTCGGGATCCTGTACGAAGAGCACCGCGCGGGCAAACCTCTGAACGCCCAAACCATCGACGCCGCGGTCAAAAAACTGTACGGCGGCTGGGAGCGGGTGGATCCGTTCGCGCAAGATCTGCTTGAAAAGGCGTTGGCTTGCCCGGATCCGGAAGCCCTGTTTATGGAACAATCCGAAGACGAAGACGTCGCAAGAGCGACGCTGATCGAGATCGACCGAAAGTACCCGAAAGCGATCCGCGAAGACAACGCGAACGAGATCATTTCGCTTGCCTTAAAAAAGAACGAAGAGAAAAAGAAAAAGCCAAGCGACGTTTGAATCCCCGGACTCGAATTGCCCGACAACTCAAAACGGCTTGGCTGAATGAAATACCGCCCACCTACCGAAAGGTGTGAAGCGGCTCCCCGAAGAAAGTATCGCTCTCGGAAACGGTATCTCAATCGGTGGGGCAGAGCGGAAAGTCGCTCAAATCCGCCACCGTTCATAGTTTACCGTTTTTGATTGCGTTTGTCAAGCGGTTTTGAAAAAAAGAGAAAAAACGGCGGGAAACCGATTTGTTCCCGCCGCTTCCTCTTTTTCCCATTCTCTTCCGGCTCATCGGATCCGCTGTCCTGAGAGAGATTGCCTTGAATCTTTACTTTTTTCAAACTTATACCTTTACTTTTTTAATGTTTTGTGATATAATAAGTAAAGAAATCGAGAAGAGGTGCTACCATGTATTCGTATAAACCGTTAGAAGCCGGGCTCCGTTCAAAGGGACTCGGCAAATCCGATCTGTCTTCAAAACTCGGCATCTCGTCAAGGACGATCGCCAAGATCGCCAAAGGAGAAAAGATCGCGGATCGCGTTCTCGCAAAGATCGCGGATCTTTTGGGGTGTCGAACCGAGGATCTTTTCGTCGAACTTCTTGACAACCACGTTTTGCAGATTCTCAGGGACGAAAAGAACGCAAAAACCAAGGGCGGTCTTTATCACGAAACGCAAGTCCGGATGACCTATAACTCGAACCACATCGAGGGCAGCAAACTGTCCGAGGACGACACAAGGCTGATTTTCGAGACAAGAACAATTCTCCCGCTGGGAGAGGCGATTCCGGTGGACGACGTCATAGAGACGAGCAACCACTTCCGCTGTATCGACTATGCGATTGACGTAGCTTTAGAGCCTTTAAGCGAGGAGATCATCAAGCATTTCCACCTCTTGCTCAAGCAAGGAACGAAGGATTCTATGCTCGACTGTTTTGCCGTCGGCGATTATAAAAAGCGCGCCAACGTCGTCGGCGGAAGAGAGACGTGTAAACCGCAGGACGTCCCCGCCGTAATGAAGAAACTCCTTGCCGACTATTCTTCTAAAGAAAGCGTGACGATGGAGGATATCGTGGCGTTTCACGCCGAGTTCGAGTTCGTTCATCCTTTTCAGGACGGAAACGGGCGCGTCGGCAGGCTGATCGCCTTCAAGGAGTGCCTGAGATGGAATATCATCCCGTTTATCATCGAGGACTCGAAGAAGGCGTTCTACTATCGCGGTCTTGCAAATTGGAGGCAAGAGAGAGGATGGCTGATCGACACTTGCCTGGACGGGCAGGATTCGTTCAGAGCGATCCTCCGGATGCTCGACTTACCCGAAGCAAAGCAATAATCTGATAGGATTCTATAAATTGCACCGAGAGCCCCGGAAAATGATTCAAAAAGCCAATTCGCTTTTTGAGGCACAACGGATCGGGTGAGAAATGACGACTGTGCCGTATTGCTTTCTGCTCGGTTTTATGCTATACTAAAGCAGTCAAATACCGTTTCGGGAGGATCGAAAAATGGGACTGATCGCGCGGAAGTATCGCGAACAACTGCTCTGCCGCTACGACAAGGACGGCTACACGCCCTACCTGTCGGCGTCGGATTTCCCGGGGCTGATCTCGGACGAGGGGACCTTCGTCAATACCGCCGGGGTCGCGGTCGCCTTTTTCCGCTACCGCTACGAGGGTTTCGACCCCGCGAAACTCGTCGTTTTCTGTCACGGGCTGGGGGCGGGACACACGGCGTACCTTGCCGAGATCGAATACCTCTGCAAAAACGGGCTGCAGGTCTTAACGCTCGACTACACCGGCTGCGACAGATCGGGGGGCGACGGGATGCTCTCGGTCAACCGTCCGACCCGGGACGTGCTCGAGCTGCTCGACTATCTCAAACCGAAAGAAGAGGTGATCGTCGTCGGGCACTCGCTCGGCGGCTATACCGCTCTGAACGTGATCCGGATGAACGACGCGATCAAGCTCGCCGTGATCCTCTCGGGCTTTCTCTTTTCCAGACAGATGCTCGGGCATTTCATCAAGAATCGGCTGATCAATTATTTCGTCGAGCGCTCCGAGCGCAAAATCGACCCCGAGATCGCGCGCGCCGACAACGCAGCATATCTGAAAACGACCTCCGACCGCCTGCTCTTCATCGCGTCGAAGGACGACCCGACGGTCCCGTACTCGATCGGGGCGGGACTGGCGCAGACGCTCGGGAACGACAACCTCTCCTTCCTCGTCGTCGAGGATAAGAAGCACAACCCGAACTACACCGCGGACGCCCTCGCCTTTATGCAGGAATCTTTCGGGACCTTCAACCGGCTCGTCGCGGAAGGCAAACTGCAAACGCTTGAAGAAAAGCAAGCGTTTTTCTCGGACAAGCCCGCCGCGAAAATGACGACCCAGGACGACGCGGTGATGGGCGAAGTCGTGCGCTTTATCAAGAACTGACCGAAAAAAAGAGCAACCGCCCCCCTTCTTTACAAAACGAAAGTTGCCCTCCCGCGTGACGCGGGAGGGCAACCGTTTTTCGGGGTCAGAAGCGGTAGATCAGATTGAGACAATCCGGCGCGTCCTCGTCGATATATCCGGTATCGACGAAGCCGACCTTTTCGTAGACGCGGAGCGCGGGGAGATCCTCGCGCTTGACGCAGACCTCGACGCAGTCGTACTTGCGTTCCCGTCCGAGTTCGGCAAGGATCAGGCGCAGGGCTTCGGTGCCGCAGCCCTTTCCCTGTTCGGGCAGGTCGATCATCAACTGCTGCAGGTCGTAGCAGGCGGGCTCCTCGTCAAGATCCTTCACGAACGCGACGCCGACGAGTTTTCCGTCGCGGTCGATCCCGTAAACGCGGGGGCGACAGTCGCGGTAAACGTACCCTCTCGCAAGGATACCGAGCGGACTGTCCAGATAGGTTTTCTGCTCTTCGCCGAGCGTCATGCGCCGGACGGCGAGCCAGTTTTCTTCGGTGATCTCCACCAGTTTGATCATTGGATGATCCTCCTTCGTTTTTCGGAGGGTCAGTTTTCGTGCGCCCTCCGTACACGGTTCAGTTTCATAAAAACCACTTCCTTTCGGTTTTCTGTTGCCGGGCGTGGGCGGCAAGAACAGTATAGCACGTCCGCGCCGTTTTTGCAAGCAAAAAGAGCGTCGGCGGAAAAAACTCCCGCCGACGCCCGCGCGATCGGTCACTTTTCGAGTTTCGCCTTCAGCGCCTCCGCGTGCTCTTCGACGAACGCCGCGATCCCCTCGACGGTCCCGGGGTCGAGCGGGTTCGGGAGCCCGGCGCGCTCGAGCGTTTCAAAATAGCCGTACTTGCCGCCCATTCCGCAGAGCGTGAGGTAGTCGCCCCAGGCGTCGCCGCCCGCGACCTGCTTGCGGTAGAGGGCAAAGGCGTCGAGCTGCGCCATCGCGTAATCAATATAGTAGAAGGGATCGAGGAAGATGTGCTGTTTCTGCATCCAGAAACCGCCCCCCTCGAGGAACGCGTTGCCGTCGTAGTGACGCCACGGCATATACTTCCGTTCGATCTCGCGCCAGAACTTCCGGCGATCGGCGGCGGTCGCCGAGGGATTCTCGAAGACCCGGTGCTGGAACTCGTCGACCGATACGAGGTAAGGGATGGTTTTCAGAGCGTCGGTAAAGTGGGCGTAGCGGTAGCGATCCGCCATATCGCCGCAGAACTGTTCCATCCACGGGTAGGCGAAGAACTCCATCGTCATCGAGTGGATCTCGTTGATCTCGCTGGTCGACCCGGTCTGCTGCACGAGCGGCAGGCGGCGCGACGCGTAATAGCCCTCGAAGGCGTGTCCCGCCTCGTGGGTCAGAACGCCGAGGTCGTCCGACGTCCCGTTGAAGTTGGAGAAGATGAAGGGCGCTTTATAGTCGGCGAGAAGGGTCATATATCCGCCGAGATGCTTGTTTTCGCGCGTGACGAGATCGAGCAGTTCGTATTCGGTCATAAAGTTGAAGAACTCGCCGGTTTCGGGGGACATTTCCGCGTACATCCGGCGCGCCTTTTCGGTCAGTTCCTCGGGCGTGCCGATGGGTTTCGCGTTGCCGTCGGCGAAGCAGAGCGCCTCGTCGTACCATTCGAGCCGCTCGAGCCCGAGCCGCTCCGCCTGCTCGCGGTAAAGCCGATCGCAGAGGGGGGTGATATAGGTCCGCACCGCCTCGCGGAAGGCGGCTACGTTCCCGGCGTCGTAGTCGTAGCGCCCTCTCGCCGGATAGATATAGTCGATAAAACTCGCAAACCCCAGCCGTTTCGCGATCTTGCGGCGGAGTTTCACCAGTTTGTCGTACTGCTCGTCCAGTTTGACAGATATGCCCTCGTAGAGTTTCGCCCACTCTTCAAAAGCCGCCTTCCGCTCTGCGCGGTCGGTCGACTGCATGTGCCGGAGCAGACCGTAGAAGTTGCATTTCTCGCCCATGAACTCGACCGAGCAGGTCGCCGCCGTCTTCGAGTACGCCGTTTTGAGCGTCTCCTCGCGGATCGAGGGCAGAATAATCGACGGCTTCACGAGTTTCATCTGAACCTCGAAATCCTTGAAAAGATGTTCGCCGTACTTTTCCTCGAACGAGGGGCGGAAGGGGCTTGCCAAAACCGCCTTGATCGCCTTTTTCATCGTCAGCATCAGTTTTGCGCCCTCGCGGTTGAAGAACTTGATCTCGCCGTCGTAGAACTCGTCCTTCATATTCATCGTGTTGCGGACGCTGGCGATCGTGTACTGCGTTTCAAACCCTTCGACGAGTTTTTCAAACGCGAGGAACGCCGCGTCGGCGTCGGCGAATGACTTTGCCGCCTTGAGGTTGCGGATCTCTTGGGCGCAGCCCTTCTTCAGCGCCGCGACGTCGGGTCTTTGATACGGAAGATCCCGGAACTTTTCCATTTTACGTCTCCTTTTTATAAATCGGTTTTTGTCGGGTCGCCGTATTCCCGCTTCATCGCTGCCGCGGAAACGACCCATTGTTTTCCGTACTTGCAGGCGTCAACGCCGTTGACCAGTTTCCCGTAACTGATCGCTTTTCGGAGCGTGCTTTCGTTCAGCCCCCAAAGCTGGGTAGCGTCGGTAAAAGCCATGAGCCCGTCAAAAGGCGTCTTGACTGTCTTGCCGTTTTCAAACAGCTCGTCGCAACTAAGGTCAAGATCGTCGTTCCAGATGATCCCGTAGCCGCCTGTATCAACCTCTACGCTGGAAAACAGTTCCGGCGCATTTTCCAAAACCTTAAACGGCACCCATTTCGCAAACAAGGGCTTTACATCATAGATTTTTGTCACGCCCTCCGCAAACTGAACGCTCAAGCGATAGTCTGGCAGAGCGTTGACCGTTTTCACTTTATGGAACATAGTATCAACTCCTTACTCAAGGGGAGAAAGTGCCTTGAACTCCTGAGTCTCCCACATTCGCAACAGTTCCGTTTTGTGCAGAGCGGTCCATTCGCGCACCATAGAGAGCGCCTTCGGGGGAAGACCGCCGTCGAGAACCGTTCCGTCCCCGATCGCGATCGCCGCCACGTCCTCTCCGTATAGTGCGTGAATATGCGGCGGATTATGTTCCGCCTGCTGAAAATACATTCGGATCACGATCCCGTAGAATCGACAAACGACCGGCATAACGAACCTCTCTTACGGTTTTTCGTTTTTATTATATCACGATACCGTGATGTTGTCAAGCGTTTTTTCAAAAAGCGCGTCGGCGGGGATCACTCCCCGCCGACGCGGCGATATCGTTCAGAAGAGGTCGGCAATCATTCCCACTCAATGGTGGCAACGGGTTTCGGCGACAGATCGTAGAGGACGCGGTTGACGCCCTTGACCTCGGCGAGAATCCGGTCGACGATATGCTTCAGCAGAGCGTAGGGGATCTCCTCGATCGTGGCGCTGGTCGCGTCGACCGAGTTGACCGCACGGATGATGACCGGCCAAGCCCAGGTGCGCTTGTTGTCCTTGATACCGGTGGAACGGTAGTCGGGAACGGTGGTGAAGTACTGCCAGACCTTGCCGGCAAGCCCGTTCTTCTCGAACTCTTCGCGCAGGATCGCGTCGGACTCGCGCACCGCCTCGAGACGGTCGCGGGTGATCGCGCCGGTGCAGCGGACGCCGAGGCCGGGGCCCGGGAAGGGCTGACGGTTGACCATCCCGTCGGGAAGACCGAGTTCACGGCCGACGCAGCGGACCTCGTCCTTGTAGAGGAACTTGACGGGTTCGACCAACTCGAACTGCAGATCGGCGGGAAGACCGCCGACGTTGTGGTGCGCCTTCACGCCGTGGCTCTCGAGGATATCGGGGTAGATGGTTCCCTGTCCCAGGAACTTGATCCCCTCCTGCTTTCTCGCCTCTTCCTCGAAGACGCGGATGAACTCGGCGCCGATGATCTTGCGCTTCTGTTCGGGGTCGCTGACGCCCGCCAGTTTATCGAGGAAACGGTCGACGGCGTCGACGTAGACCAGGTTGGCGTTCAGCTGATCGCGGAAAACGCGGACGACCTGCTCGGGTTCTCCCTTGCGGAGCAGACCGTGGTTGACGTGGACGCAGACGAGGTTCCTCCCGATCGCGCGGATCAGGAGCGCGGCGCAGACCGACGAGTCGACCCCGCCGGAGAGGGCGAGCAGACACTTGCCGTCCCCGATCTGTTTTCTGAGCGCCTCGACCTGTTCGTCGATAAACGCTTTGGCGAGGGCGGGAGTGTTGATACGTTTCATACTTTCGGGGCGGACGTTGTTCTGCATTGGCTGTTTCCTCCGTATTACATAGATGTTTTTTTGATCCGACCTGACTCCGGGACCCGGAAAAGGCGTCGGCGGAACCCGAGCCGGTTCCGCCGCATATCCTGTTTCGGGAGCCCCGGAAAAAGATAGGTTAATTATACATTAATCGACGCTAAATTGCAAGAGGGTAAAACCAAGTTTTTTACATTTTTTCGACAAGGGGGAAAAAGGAAAAATGCTCGTGATCCGACCCTACCGCCGCGAGCGCGCGGTCGAATACGCAAGGCGCTGGGCGACGATGCGCAATCCCGTGTTTTACGACTTCTCCGAGATCGGCGGGAATTGCACGAACTTCGTCAGCCAGGCGCTCTACGCCGGCTCGTGCCGGATGAACTACACCCCGGTCTTCGGCTGGTTCTACATCTCCCCGAACGAGCGCACCGCGTCCTGGACGGGGGTCGATTTCCTCTACCGGTTTCTCACCGGAAACCGCGGGCTCGGCCCCTTCGGAGAAGAGGTCGCGGAAGATCGGCTCTCGGACGGCGACGTGGTACAGATCGGGCGGGACGGGGAGGGGTTTTTCCACTCGATGCTGTTCGTCGGGCGCGACGAGGACGGAACGCCGCTGGTCGCGGCGCAGTCGCTCGACGTCTACGGCAAGCGGCTCTACGAATACGACTTCGACTTCGTGCGCTTCATCCACATCCTCGGCGTGCGCGCATCGACCGACGGCGACGGATGCTTTCAAAACGTCTACGACGGTATTTCGCTTCAGCCGACGGACGACGCGGCGGACGATCCTACATAGTCAACTCGTAGAGCGAAAGCAGTTCCTCTTCGAGTTCCGCTTTCCTTTGTTCGATTTCGCCCGCGCGCACGTAGTCGCGCGAGGCGGTGGTGTAGAGTTCGGTTTCGAGGGCGGTCAGTTCGGTTTCGATCTCGGGGATCCGCTTTTCGGCTCTCTCGCGGCGCTTGGCTTCGGCGCGCGCCTCGGCGGCGGCGCGGCGGTTGGCTTCAAAGAGTTCCTTCTGTCGGCTGACGGGGGCGGGGGTCGGCTCGACCGTCTTCCCCTCCCGCGCCGCTTCGCGCAGGCGGAGATACTCGGCGTAGGCGGAGTCGGAATCTCCGACCGGATACTCGGTCACGCCACCGTCCGCGGCGCGGTCAAGTTCGACGATCCGGGTTGCGACCCGATCGATGAAGTAGCGGTCGTGCGAGACGGCGATCACCGTCCCGTCAAAGCCCGCCACCGCCTCTTCGAGCGCCTCGCGCGAGCCGACGTCGAGGTGGTTGGTCGGCTCGTCGAGGATCAGGAGACTGACGGGTTTCAGCATCAGTTTGGCGAGGGTCAGCCGCGCGCGCTCACCCCCCGAGAGCATGGCGACCGATTTGAACACGTCCTCCCCCGAGAAGAGGAAGAGCGCGAGGGTCGAGCGGATCTCGCCGTCGGTCTTGCCGGGATAGGCGGCGCGCAGTTCGTCAAAGACGGTGTTCTTGTCGTCGAGGTCGCGGTTCTCCTGATCGTAAAAGCCGTAGGTGACCCGCTCTCCGAAGACGATCCTGCCCCCGTTCGGGACAAGACCCCCCCGGATCAGTTTCAAAAGCGTGGACTTCCCGCACCCGTTGTCCCCGAGGATCAGGACCCGTTCGCCGCGCTTGACCGCAAACGAGACGTGAGACAGAAGCGGCGTCCCGGTATAGGAAAAGGACAGGTCTTTCACCGATAGCACGTCGTTCGCGATCCCCCCGTCGGAGCGGAAGGACATCGAGACGGCGCGCCCCGCTTTGGGCGCCCGCTCGACGATCTCCATCCGTTCAAGCTGCTTTTCTTTGGCGCGGATGGTGACGAAGTTGTGTTCCTGCCCGCAGCGGCGCTGAAAATCGATGTTCGCCCGGATGCGGGCGATCTCCTTCTGCTGTTCCTTATAGCGGTGCTCGAGCTGCTCGGCGTCCCTCTCCCGCTGCTCCTTCGCCGCGGTGTACGACCCGTGGTAGAGCGTCGCCCGGCGGTGATCGACGAGCAGGGTCTTGTTCGTCACGCGATCGAGAAAATAGCGGTCGTGCGAGATGACCAGCACCGTTTTCGGATAGGCGGACAAGAACTCCTCGAGCCAGATCAGAGCCGACAGATCAAGGTGGTTGGTCGGCTCGTCGAGCATCAGGACGTCGGGCTCCTGCGAGAGCAGGCGCGCCAGCGCGATGCGGGTGTGCTGTCCGCCCGAGAGGGTCGGAACGCGCGCGGCGATCTGCTCCTCGGTGAACCCGAGTCGGAGCAGCGTGCTCCGACAGCGCGCCCGGTATTCCAGCCCCCCCTCGGCGGCGTATCTCCGGTGCAGGGCGTCCAGCCGAGCCCCGGCGGAGACGGCTTCGGCGGTCGGAAGCGAGCCGATCGCGTTTTCCAGCCGCTCGATCTCGCCCTCCAGTTCGCGCAGATGCGGGAACCCCGCGATCATATAGTCGAGCACCGACACGTTCCCGAGCGGGGTCAGGTCGGTGTTCTGCGCGAGCATCCCGAGCGTCTTGCCGCGCAGGACCGTGACGCTTCCGCGATCGGGGGTATATTCGCCCGTGAGCAAACGGAAAAGGGAGGTCTTCCCGGCGCCGTTGACGCCGATGACCCCCACGCGTTCGCCCTCGTTGATCCCGAAGGTGACGTTCTCCAGGATCGGCGTCGCGCCGAAGGAGAGCGACAGCCCCGAGACGCTTAAAATCGTCATACTTCCCCCTTGCTGTCGGTCGGTTCTCCCGCGATCTCTCCGCCGCGTTCGCGCCGCAGGATCGCGAGCAGTTTTTCAAAGTCGGGCGGGAGCGGGCAGGAGAAGGTCGTCTCCTCACCCGTCCGCGGATGTTTGAACGTCAGGCGCGCGGCGTGCAGGCATTGCCCGTCGAAGAGGTCGGCGTGCCGTTTTTCAAACGCGGTCTTACCCCCGCCGTAAACCGTATCGCCGAGCAGCGGATGCCCGATCGCAGACAGATGCACGCGGATCTGGTGGGTCCGCCCGGTCTCAAGCCGCAGGACGAGGTAGGTCACGTCGCCGAAGCGCTCTTTGACGGTATAGTGCGTGATCGCGGGGCGCGCGGTGTGCCCGTCGCGGATCACCGCCATCCTCTTGCGGTCGACGGGGTGCCGCCCGATCGGAAGATCGACGGTGCCGTGATCCTGCGAAAAGCCCCCCTGCACCAGCGCGTGGTATTCGCGCGTAATCTGATGCCCCTCGAGCTCGGCGGCGAGTTTCCGGTGCGCCTCGTCGTTTTTCGCCACGACGAGAAGCCCGCTCGTCTGCTTGTCGATCCGATGCACGATCCCGGGGCGAAGCGCGCCGTTGATCCCCGAGAGCCGCCCCCGACAGCGGTAAAGCAGGGCGTTGACCAGCGTCCCCGTCGGGTTGCCGGGCGCGGGATGCACGACCATCCCCGAGGGTTTGTTCACGACGAGAAGATCGTCGTCCTCGTAGATCACGTCGAGCGGAATATTCTCGGGCAGAGCGTCGATCGGTTCGGGCTCCGGGATCGCGTACTCGACGAGATCCCCCGCCGCCACCCGGTCTTTTTTGTCGGCGGGTCTGCCGTTCAGGGTGACGTCGCCCCGCTCGATCAGTTTTGCCGCCGCAGAACGAGAAAGAGCGGGAAGATCGTCGTCCTCCCGCGCCAAAAAAGCGTCCAGCCGCATCCCCGCGGCGTCCTCCCCGACCCGGCGGATCACGGCTGATCCCCCCGGTCGGTCTCTTCGGTTTTCGCGTTTTCCTTTTTCTTTTTCTGTTCCCTGACGGTGTCCCGGATCAGCCACAGGATCAGCAGTCCCGCGCCGACGACGACGAGGCAGTCCGCCACGTTGAAGACCGGGAACGGGAAGAGATAGAACTCGATGAAGTCGACCACCACGCCGCGGAAAGTGCGGTCGATCATATTGCCGATCCCGCCCGAGAGGATCAGGGAGAGCGAGATACAGAGCAGAAGCGGCGGATCGCGCCGGACGAGGTAGACGACGATCGCCGCGATCGCCACGGCGGAGAAGACCATGAACACCCAGCGGTGATTCGCAAGCATCCCCCACGCGGCGCCCGGATTCTCCACGTAGGAAAAGCGGAGGACTCCCCGCAGAAACGGGACCGGGTCCTCCCCCTTGAGGCGCGCGACGGCGAGCAGTTTGGTCAGATAGTCGGCAAGGATGCCGAGGGCGACCGCGCCGAGCGAGAGCAGGCGCTTACCCCATTTTGACGTCATCCGGCACGGAACCCCCTCTCTTTTGCGGTTCAGGATACGACGGGCAGCACTCTCCCGAGGATCGCGAGCGAGAAGTACGCCACGATAAACGGGATGTCGAACGGGATCCGGTCAAGCGACTCGAATCGCGAAAAAAGCAACCGGAAGGGCAGGATCACCGGCTCGGTCACGGCGATGCAGAAGGTCATCAGGGCGTTTTCGTCCTCGACGAAAAACTGCAGGATCATCCGGGCGAGCATACAGAGTTCGACGATCAGGATCGTCGCCAGCACCATCCGGGAAAGAATCAGAGCAAGAACGTGCATATCACGAAAGTTCGGGGTCCTCCGGGGCGCTTTCCTCCCCCGTTTCGGACACGTCGACCGATTTCGGCGACACGATGTAGGTCGAGGCGGCGACCCGACGGATGTTCCCGTCGATGCAGTAGGCGACGCCGCTGACGAAATCCATAACCCGGCGGCTGACCTCGCGGTCGGTCCGCTCGAGGTTGAGAAAGACCGTCCGTCCCGACATCAGGTGATCGGCGATCTCCGACACGTCGCCGAAGGCGGTCGGGTAGATCACCTTGAGTTCCATATTGTTCCCGCCGAGACTCAGCGTCGTTCCCGGCGCCTTTTCGGGGATATCGCCGACCGAGGGAGTCGACTGCACCGGGTTCACGGCGGGCGCGTCATAGTAACCCGCGTAGCCGTCTCCCGTGCCGTTTTTCGCTTTTCTGAAGAAAGCCATGGCTCGTCCTTCCTTTATCGTTTCGGTTTTTACGGTCAATTCTGTTCGCGGCGGAACAGCGCCCGTCCCACGCGGACCATCGTGGCGCCTTCGCGCACGGCGGGGATCCAACTGCCGCTCATCCCCATCGAGAGGACGGGACGGTCGGTTTCAAACAGTCCCTCCCGCGCGAGTTTTTCCGAGAGTTCCCGGGTCAGGGAGAAGAAGGGGCGGTAATCGTCGGGATCGTCGAGGACCGGTCCCATCGTCATCAGCCCGACGAGCCGCACGCCGGGAACCGTCCGGGCAAACTCCGCGAGCGCCGCCGCGTCCTCGGGCAGGACCCCGCCCTTGTCGGGCTCGCGCCCGCTGTTCACCTCGAGCAGGATATCCTGCCGCACGCCGCGGTTGTCCGCCACTCGCCCGATTTCGCGGATCAGTTTTTCGCTGTCGGCGGACTGGATCAGGGCGACCTTGCCGGAAACGTACTTGACCTTATTGACCTGCAGCGACCCGATCAGGTGCCATTCGGGCGACGGCAGCCCCGCCGCCTCAAGCAGTTCTACGCGCTCGCGCCACGCCTGCACCCGGTTCTCCGCCGCCGCCTGCGGAAAGATCCGCGAGAGGGCTAAAAACTCCTCGGGCGTCGCGCTCTTGGTCACGGGGATCAGGCGCGGGACGGGAACGCCCGCCTCGCGCGCGACGTCGGCAAGACGGTCGCAGAGGCGCGCGACGTTCTCTCGGATATACGAAAACGCATCCCCCTCGGGGATTGTCATACGGTCGGGCATCGGATTTCCTTCTTCGCTTCTTTTGTGCGGATCGATACGGGTCCTTACCATCATTATACCAAAGGTCGGTTTTGATTGCAAGTTTTTTTTGGGAAAAAGGGAAAGAAGGTTGCGCCAATCTTCGCCGTTTTTCCCCCCTCGACGATTGTTCACAACTTTTCGCTTGACTTTTCCGGCTCCGTCCTCTATACTTATACTATCTTTATTTTGTATCTTTCCCTCTCCGCGCGCCGCGCGGAGAAATCACCCGAACGAAAAGGAACGCTTATGAAACATCTGAAACGCCTTTCCATTCTGCTGTCTCTTCTCGTGGTCTCTGCCCTGCTCTTCTCCTGCGGAAAGGGCAAGACCGACGCGACCGATGACGCGACCGGAACCGGGACCGAGGAAACGGCCGCCGAAACGACCGGGATCGATCCGATCGACGCCCCGTTCGATCTCGTTTCGACCGCCGACCCGACCTTCGACTATTTCCGCGCCGACCTGTCCGACTATCTGACGGTCGGGAGCGGGGACTACGAGGGTCTTTCGGTCGCGCTCGATATCACCGAGGACGAGGTCGAGGAGTATATCAGAGACTATCTGCTCCCCTCGAACCGCACGCCGATCAAGGCGACCGACCGCGCCGTCGCGGACGGCGACACCGCCTTCATCTACTATACCGGCTATATCGACGACGCGGCGTTTGAGGGCGGCAGCAACGCCGAGGACGACGAACCCTACCCGCTCGTGATCGGCTCGGGCAGTTTCATTCCCGGTTTTGAAACGGCGCTGATCGGGCTGATCCCCTCCGAAACCTCGAAAGAGGCGCCCCATCCGATCACCGTCACCTTTCCCGAAAGTTACGACAACGCCGACCTCGCGGGCAAAGAGGCGCGCTTCGATATCTGGCTGGTCGGGATCCTCGACGGCTACGAGACCCCCGAACTGAACGAGGAGTTCGTCACCGACGTTCTCGGGTTCGAAACCGAGGAGACCGACGTCGTCGCCGCCTTCCGCGCGCACTTGAAGAACGAGATGCGCAAGAGCAAGGTCGAGAGCCTCACCACGCACAAACTGATCCGCACGATGGAGGAACTCTTCAAGGTCCTTTCGTTCTCCGAAACGCTCCCCGAGGGCGAAGCCGACCGCGTCGAAACGGCGATGAACGACGACGTCGTTTACTACTACCAGTACTACAACTATATGTCCTATATGTACTACGGCCAGATCTACTTCGAGGATCTCGACGAAGCGGGCAGATGGTACTACGGGCTGGGACCCGACGCCGACTGGGCGGCGTTCCAGCACACCGAGGCGGAGCGGGTCGTCCGTCAGAATATCCTGCTCGCCGCGATCGCCCGACTCAACGGCTTCACGATCTCCGAGGAGGAGGCGAAGGAGTGGGTGCGCGAGCAGGCGCGGAACAACGACGCCACCCCGGCAGAGGTGCTCGACCACTTTTCGCTTGAGGAGATCTATACCAAGATCGCCGCCGAGAGAGCGCAGACGATCCTGCTTGAAACGGTCGCCTTCGATTACGGCGAACTCCCGATCGAACCCGACGAGACCCCCGAAGAAACGACCCCCGAAAACTGATGGAAAGAGGACTGACCATGAAACGCATCGTTGCCGCTTTGCTCCTTGTCGCGATCCTCGTGACCGCCCTTGCCTCCTGCGGGAAAAAGAAAGAGAAATTCGATCTCGAATCGACGGCGGATCCCGCCTTCGACTACTATCACTCCGACCTCTCGGCGTACCTGTCGTCGCTCTCGCGCGAAGAGTACGCGGGGATCACCGTCACCCTCGACGTCTCCGATAAGGAGGTCGACGACTACCTGAACGACTTTCTGCTCCCCAGTTACCGCACGCCGACGATGAAAACCGACGTCGCGGTGAAAGACGGCGATACCGCCTATATCTACTACACCGGTTATATCGACGGCGAGCCGTTCGAGGGCGGCAGCAACGCGGACGACGACCGCCCCTACGGGCTTGTGATCGGGTCGGATTCCTTCATCGACACCTTTGAAGACCAGCTGATCGGCGTGATCCCGCAGGACACCTCGCGTGAGAACCCGAAGCAGATCAACGTCACCTTCCCCGACAACTACCGCAACGCGGATCTCGCGGGCAAACCCGCGCGCTTTGACGTCGTGGTCGCGGGGATCTGGGACGGCGGCTACGAGGTCCCCGAACTGACCGCGGAGTTCGCCCGCACCAAGATCAACAACTTCACCCCCGAGACCGACGATCCCGTCGGCGAGTTCCGCGAGGCGCTGCGCGACTACCTGCGCGAGCAGAAAGCGGCGAACCTCGAACAGCGCAAGTTCACCCGCGTGATGGAAGTGCTCTTCTCGACCCTGCACCTCACCGGATCCTTCCCGAAGGGCGAGATCAAGCGGATCGAATCGACGCTCGAAGAGGCGGTGACCAACTACTATCAGCAGTACAATTTCTATTATTATATGCAGTACGGACAGGTCTACTACGACGGGATCGACTCGGCTGCCCGCGGCTACTACGGGCTGCGTTTCGACGCGGACTGGAAGACCTACCAGACCTCCGCGGCGGCGAAAACCGTCAAGCAGTTCGTGATCCTGAACGCGATCGCGCAGCTCGAGGGGATCGAAGTGACCGAAGAGGAGGCGAAGGACTGGGTGCGCGATCAGGTCGCGGCGGAAAAGGAATCGTCGCAGAACCCCGACGAAGTGACGGTCGAGAGCGTACTCGCCAAGTTCTCCCTCGAGGAAATCTACTCGCAGGTCGCCGCCGGAAAGGCGCGGGATTTCCTGCTCGAAAACGTCACGTTCGACACCACCGGACTTCCGATCGACTGAAAAACCGACTTTCCGAAAACGAAAGAGAGAACGATATGGCAGACAAAATGTGGGCGGGACGCTTCACGGGCGAACTCGACCGGGCGGCGGACGATTTCAACTCGTCGCTGTCGGTCGACTGCCGGATGTACGAAGCCGATATCCGCGGCTCGATGGCGCACGCCGCCATGCTCGGACAGC
>CAMJDE010000003.1 GCA_946404295.1 uncultured Clostridia bacterium
CCGTCGCGGACGATGCGGATCTGCGCCGACCGGGCGATCTTGCCGTCGGTGACGTAGGAGCCGGCGATGGTGCCGACGTTCGGAACGTGGATGATCTGGCGCACTTCGGCGTGACCCAGGAGCGCCTCGCGGAACTTCGGCGCGCGCATACCCTTGATCGCCGCCTGGATCTCCTCGATGCACTCGTAGATGATGCGGTAGGTGCGGATATCGACCTTCTGCCGCTCGGCGGAATCGATCGCCGCCTTATCGGGACGGACGTTGAATCCGACGATGATGGCGTTCGACGCGGCGGCGAGCATGACGTCGTTCTCGGTGATGCCGCCGACCGCGGCATGAATGACGTTGACCTTGACCTCTTCGTCCGAGATCTTGACCAGCGCCTGCCGGACCGCCTCGACCGAACCGTCGACGTCGGCTTTCACGATGATATCCAGTTTCTTCGCGCCCTCCGAGATCTGCGCGAACAGATCGTCGAGGTTGGCGCGGCGGGCGGCGTTGAACTCCTCCTGCTTCGCCTTCTCGCGGCGCTGCTCGGCGAGACTTCTCGCCATCTTCTCGTCCTCGACGCCGTTGAACTCGTCGCCGGCGACCGGGACCTCGGACAGACCGTTGATCTCGACCGGGACGCTCGGGCCCGCGACCTTGACGCGCTTGCCCTTATCGTCGATCATCGAGCGGACGCGTCCGACCGCCGTTCCGGCGATCACGATGTCGCCGAGGTGGAGCGTACCGTTCTGTACCAGCACCGTCGCGACGGGTCCCTGACCCTTATCGAGCCGCGACTCGATGACAAGACCCTTGGCGCGCCGGTTGGGGTTGGCGCGCAGTTCCTTGACCTCCGCGACCAGCAGAACGCTCTCGAGCAACTGTTCGATACCGGTCTTGGCGAGTGCCGAGACGGGGACGCAGATGACGTCGCCGCCCCATTCCTCGGGGACCAGTCCGTATTTGGTGAGTTCCTGCTTGACCGCGTCGGGGTTCGCCTGCGGTTTATCCATCTTGTTGATGGCGACGATGACGTCGACGCCCGCCGCCTTCGCGTGGTTGATCGCCTCGACGGTCTGCGGCATAATGCCGTCGTCCGCCGCCACGACGAGGATCGCGATGTCGGTCGCCTGCGCGCCTCTCGCGCGCATCGCGGTAAACGCCTCGTGACCCGGGGTGTCGAGGAAGGTGATCTCCTTGTCGCCGACCTTGACGCGCGACGCGCCGATCGCCTGCGTGATACCGCCCGCCTCGCCGGAGGTGACGTTGGTGTTGCGGATCGCGTCGAGCAGCGAGGTTTTGCCGTGGTCGACGTGTCCCATGACGCAGACGACCGGGCTGCGCTCGACGAGATTTTCCTCGGCGTCCTCGCTGTCGTCGAAGAGTTTTTCCTCGATGGTGACGACGACCTCGCGGTTGACCTTCACCCCGAGTTCCTCGGCGACGAGGAACGCGGTATCGTAATCGATGACCTGATTGACGCCCGCCATCACGCCGAGCATCATCAGACGCTTGACGACCTCTCCCGAGGTCTTTTTCATCCGCGTCGCGAGTTCGCCGACGGTGATCTCGTCGGGAACGCTGATGACGAGCTGCTTCTTGCGGGCGAGCTCCTCCTGCATCTTGCGGATCTTTTCCTGCGCCATCCGCTCTTTCTCTTTGGCGCTCTTGCCCATCTGACGGGTATCCTGTTTTTTCAGTTTCTGGCGCGAGGTGTTGTTATCCTGTGCGGCGCCCGAGTAGGTGGCGTCGATCCGCTCGTCGTAGCGCGACAGGTCGACCGACGCGGTGCGGGTATCGACGATCCGGCGCTTCTCGGCGACGACGACCTCTTCCCCGCCGCCGGTATGCACCGGTCCCGTGGGGACGGTCCGCCGACGCTCGCGCTCCTGCGGAACTTCCTTCTTCTTGTCCTGCCCCTTCTGTCCGAGCGTCGTCCGGTCGACGCCGCTGAAACGGTCGACGGGGGCGGTCTTCTTCAGGATCTTGACTTCTTTCTTCGGCTGCGGCTGCGGGGCTTTCGCTCCCTGCTGCTGCGCCTTTCTCTGCGCCGCCTCGGCGGCGGGGGTGCTCGCCGAAGAGTACGCCGCGCCCTTCTTCTCCTGATCGGCGCGGAACTCCGCCATACGGCGGGCGATCTCGGTCTGATCGATCGGGCGCGAGGGTTTCTTCGCGCCGGGGGCGGCGGGGCGGTCGCTGGGACGGCGCGCGGGAGCCCCCGCAGGCGCGCCTGCGGGACGGACGGGACGCTCCGCGGGGCGTTCGGCCGGTCTCGGCTTCTGCACCGTCGGCGCGGCTTTCTTAGGTTCCGGCTTAGGCTCGGGTTTCGGCTCGGGCTTTTTGGGCTCGGGCTTCACAACCTTCTCGGGCTTCGGAAGTTCGGAATCGAGGATCGCCTTCCCGGTGAGATAGTCCTTCATATTATTCAGTTGGTTCCCCAGCGTCAGAAGAGTGAGGAAGATATCGAGTTCCTCGCCCTCCAGCACGGCGCCGGTCTTCTTTTCGATCCCGACGCCCTTCAGAAGGTCGATGATATCCTTCTGTTTGAGTTCCTTGCCGTTGACGCCGAAATCCTTTACGAGTTGCGGCAACTTCATCTGTTCCATACTTTACCCCCGGTTCCCAGTCGAACCGTCCCCGTCCGACGGGGACTTCCTTCCTTTACAAGTGCAAGCGTTCGCTATTTCCTTCGCCAAAGCCGGATCGAGCACGGCGGACGCGGCGACGAACCCGGTCTTTCCGAGTCGCCGTCCGAGTTCCTCTCCGTCGACGTCGACGACGACGAAGGGGACGCCGTAATGATCGCATTTGGCGATGATTTTATTCTTCGTGTTCTCCGACGCGAACGAGGAGATCACGACGAGGGCGGGCTTGTTCTTTCCCCGTACCCCCGTGAGCGCCGGTTCGGTTCCGATCAAGGTCTTCCCCGCACGCCGCGCCATTCCGAGCATCCCGAAGAAGCGTTCGTTCACCTCGTGAACGGACGCGGGGTCGGGAGACCCGGTCACGCCGATCGCGGGAAACGCGTTCCCGCCGTCCTCCGTCATGATTTTGACAGTTCCTCCTCCAGAGCGTTATAGACCTCCTCCGGGACGGGCGCCCCGGGCGTCAGATTGGTTTCGATCCGGTGCGCCTTCCGCGCCGAACGGAAACACGCGACGCTGCGGCAAAGATACGCGCCGCGCCCGGGTTTGCGCCCCGTGAAGTCGAGCGAGATCTCGCCCTCGGGCGAGCGGACGATCCGGATCAGTTCGGTCTTTTTCTTCTTCTCCCCGCAGCCGATGCATTTCCGTTCGGGAAACTTCTTCGGTTTCAAGGGCTGCTTGACGGGTTCACCGTTTTTTGACGGCATAGGTGCTCCTCTCTTGCGCCGTGCGGCGCGATCACGCCTTGATGTCGATCTTGAAGCCGGTCAGTTTGGCGGCGAGTTTCGCGTTCTGCCCCTCCTTGCCGATGGCAAGCGAGAGCTGATCGGGCGCGACCTTGACCTTGCAGGTGCGTTCGCCCTCGAGATCGGTCCCGATGACCTCCGCCGGGGCGAGCGCCGCGGCGACGAACTTCTCGGGGTCCTCGTACCAACGGATGACGTCGATCTTCTCGCCCGACAGTTCCGCGAGAATGGCGTTGATCCGCGCGCCGCGGTTGCCGATGCAGGCGCCGACGGGATCGACGTTGGGATCGCGCGACTCGACGGCGATCTTGCTCCGGCTTCCGGGATCGCGCGAAATGCCGCGGATCACGACGGTGCCGTCCTCGATCTCGGGGATCTCGGTCTCAAACAGCCGCTTGACGAACGCCGGATGCGAACGCGAGAGCCGGACGACCGGTCCGCGCGCCTCCTGACCGAGAACGTCGATGATGATGACCTTGACGCGGTCGCCCTCGACGAAACGGTCGGTCGGGATCTGATCCTGGCGGGTCAGCGTCACGCGCCCGTCGGGGGTCTCGAGCACGAGGTTGCCGTTCTCGGGATCGACCTTGTAGACGCGGGCGGTGATGAGTTCCTCTTTCTTCTCCTCGTAGGCGCGGATCATATTCGAGCGCTCCGCCTCGCGGATGCCCTGAATGATGACCTGCTTCGCCGCCTGCGCCGAGAGACGCCGGAATTCCTTGAGTTTCTGTTCGCGTTCGACGACGTCGCCGACCTTGTACTTCTTCCGCCCGGTGAGTTCGGAAAGGGCGATCTCCTCGTTCGGGTTCTCGACCGTCTCGACGACGGTGAGCTGCTGAAAGACCTTCATATCCTTCTTCTTCGGATCGAGGACGACGCGGACGTTCATCGAGCCGCCGAGTTCGCGCTTGAAGGCGCTGATCAGAGCCGCCTCGACCTTCTCCAGCATATACTCCTTCGGGATACCCTTTTCCCGTTCGAGCAGATCCAGCGCGTCAAAAAACTCCTTGTTCATTTTCGTATGCCTTTCTTTTCAGATACTTGATCTGTTTTTTCTTTTTTCAGTCCTCGTAGACGGTCGAGAGCCGCGAGACAGCCTTGCGGGGCAGGACGGTCGGCTCCCCTCCGTCGGGGGTCAGCGTCACGCTGTCGTCGTCAAACGCACTCAGGCGCCCCGTCACGCTCTTCGTGCCGTTCAGGGGGGCGTAGAGCCGCGCCTCGGCGAGCGCGCCGAGCGACGCCGCGAGGTGTTCGTCGGTCTTGAGTTCCCGCTCGATCCCGGGCGAGGAGACCTCGAGATAATAGGATCCCTCGATCGGGTCGGCTTGGTCGAGGATGGGGTCGATCGCGCGGTGTACCCGCTCGCAGTCGTCGATCCCGACGCCGCCCGCCTTGTCGATCGTGACGCGCAGGTGCCAGTCGGCGCCCTCCTTCACGTATTCGACGTCCCAGAGCGAGCAGCCGTTTTCCGCGACGGTTCCGGCGACGAGTTCCGCCACCGTCGAAGCGATGTTCTTCTTCAAACCGATCCCTCCCTCACAAAAAAGTAGGAGTGGGAAACAACCCACTCTTACATCCTCTACTCTTCAATAGAATTATAGCATACGTTTCCCTTAATTGCAATAGTTTTCCGCAAAAAAGGAAAATTATTTTTCAAGTTCGTCGTTCCTTTCGTATTCGTCGATGAAATAGTTGATGATGTCGCGGCGCGTCACGATGCCGATGAAACTCCCGAGATCGTCCTCCACGGGGACGAACGCGTTCTGCTTGACCCGCTCGAGCAGGTCGGAGATCGCGGCGTCCTGCTTCACCGCGGGATTGCCCTCCCGCCGGACGATCTCCTTCAGACGCCGGTGTTCGAGCGAGTGCAGATCGCCGCCGTCCTCGTAGAGCACCCGGAGAAAATCGCCGTCCGAGACCGAACCGACGTAGCGCCCCTTCCGGTCGATGACGGGAACGGCGTGGTGACGGTGAAAAAACATCTTCTCCAGCGCCTGCCGCAGGGTGAAATCGTGATAGAGATAGCACACCGCGCTCTTCGGTGTCAGGAAACGGAGTATATTCATTCCTCTGTCCTTTCGTCGTGCCGTCAGCCGCGCAGGGCGGTGCCGATAACCGTTCCGTAGGTGGCGAGGTCCGGGATCAGGAAACGCACGTCGAACATCTCGTTCAGTTTATCCATCGCGGTCTTGCAGTAGGGGATCGTGGTCAGGTTCCCGGTCATGACGATATCCTTCACCCCGCGGCTCCGCGCGGCGAAGAGCGAGACCATCCCGACCGTCTCGAACACCATATTCAGGATCCCGACCGAAATATCCGCCTTGGTCGCGAGGTCGCTGATCTTTCCGAAGTTGGCGGCGGTCATATCCGCCGGCATCCCGGAGAGACGGTCGCGGTTCGCGATGTCGGAGATGCGGAGGTCGACGTTGCCGAGATCGCCCTCGTCGGCGAGGTCGGAGATATGTTCGACGCTGTCCATTTTGAGCAGCAGGCGCGAGAGCCCCATCAGGGTACCGCCCCCGACCCCGGTGCCGCCGAGGTAGGTGATCGCGCCGCCCTTCTTGGCGTGGACGACGGCGGTGCCGGTGCCGAGACTTGCGACGATCGCCTCGTCGAGCCCCGACAGATAAAGCCCGCCGAGCCCGATGCTGTCGAACTCGGAGACCTTCTCGCAGGGGAGCGAGTAGATCGGGCTCGTGATCGCGGAGGAACCGACCCCGGTCATCATCACGCGGCTGATCTCCGCAAGCGAAAGGCGGTTCTCCGCCGTGAACTTTCCGAACGCGCCGTAGATCGAGGTGAGCGGATCCGACGCGCGCACGTACAAGGGGGCGATCAGGCGCGACCCCTCGGGCGTTTTTTCAAAACCGACGATCTTCGTGGTGCTTCCGCCCACGTCGATCCCGACGACAACGTTCCTCATGGGAACCTCCTTCGGATCCCCCGTTCGGGGGTTCTCTCTGAAACCGCCGCTCCCCGATACCGGACGGCTCGGGAAACGGCGGCGGCTTTACTTGATGAGATGACGCTTGATCTTCTTCGAGGTGGTTTTCGGGAACTCTTCGTTCCTGAGTTCGATCTCGCGCACCTGTTTGAAACTCGGAAGCTTCTTGTTGATCTTGCGGATCGCGTGCTTGATCGCCTCGAGTTTCTCCTCGTCGGAGGCGTCCTCGCCGAACTTCTCGGCGTTCGGGAACACGACCGCGGTCAGGATCACGCTGTCGCCGTCCTCGCTCTTGCGCCCGACGACCACGCTCTCGGCGATCAGATCGACCCCCGCGAGGTATTCCTCGATCTCCTCGGGAAAGACGTTTTTGCCGTTTTCGAGCACGATCACGCTCTTCATACGCCCGGTGATATAGACGTAGCCGTCGGCGTCCATATACCCGACGTCGCCCGTCCGGTACCAACCGTCGTCGGTGAAGGCGGCGGCGTTCGCCTCGGGGTTCTCGAAGTAGCCGAGCATCACGTTGTCGCCGTGGATCTGGATCTCGCCCTCGGCAAAGCCGAGTTCGTTGATGGTCTCGCCGTCGACGCGGATGGTGCAGCAGGGCACCGAGGGACCGACCGAGCCGGATTTCCGTTTGTAGTACGGGGTGACGGCGGTCAGCGGCGCACATTCGGTGATGCCGTAGCCCTCGTAGATCGAGATACCGAAATCCTCGAAGGCGTAGATCAGGTCGGGTTTCAGGGGCGCGCCGCCGCAGATGATCTTTTCGAGCCGTCCGCCGAACGCCTCGCGCACCTCGGCGAACAGTTTTTTGCGCAGGTCGACGCCCACCTTCATCATCACGCGGGAGGCGGCGATGCCGGCGTTGAAGGTGCGGAGTTTGCCCTTCTTTTCGACCTCGTTCAAGATCTTCTTATACATCGTCTGCACGAAGAGCGGGACCAGAACGAGCCCCGTCGGACGGAAGCGCGCGAAGTTCCGCAGAACGTGGCGGAGCGAATCGTTGATGCAGATCCGCGCGCCGTAGAGCAGTTCGGCGAGCATACAGGCGAGCCCGTAGGTGTGGTGCATCGGGAGCACCGAGACCACAACGTCCTCGGGGCAGAAATCGACCGACTCGGCGCAGGCGTTGACGACCGAGAAGACGTTGCGCTGGCAGAGCATCACGCATTTGCTCGATCCCGTCGTACCCGAGGTGAAGAGCATCTCGGCAAGTTCGCCGCGCGAACGGACGGGGGGATAGTCCCAGCCCGCCTCGACCATCTCGGCTCCCGCCGCCTCGACCTCGCTCCAGAGCGTGACCTTCTCGTTCTTTTTCTCCTCGCCCATCGTGATATAGTACCGGACGGACGGGTGGTTCGTCAGAAGGTCGGCGAGCGCCTCGTCGAGCGAGGGAGCGGCGACGACGGCGTCGCAGCTGATGCCCGAGAGGAAGCCCGAGATCTCGCTCGGCGCGAGTTCGCGGTCCATCGGGACGACCACCCCGCCCTGCGCCATCACGGCGAGGTAGGCGGCGACCCACTTCGGCGAGGTTTCGCCGATGACGGCGACCCGCCCGTGGGACATTCCGAGTTTCTCAAGACCCGCCGAGAAACGGCGGACCATTCCGGTAAACTCGGTATAGGTCATCGTGGCGGTCTCGGTCTGCGAGACGAAATATTCATAGGCGACCTTGTCGCCGTGCAGTTCGATCGTGCGGCAGAAATCGGGCGCGGTGTGCGCGGGGACGTACCGGCGCTCGGTCTTGGGCTTCCCGGGGATCGCGCGTCCGGGGGCAGCCGACCGCTTGTTGGAAAAATTGAGTACTTTGAGAATGTTCATTGAAATGCCTCCGATGAAGGGGCGCCTCAATCTGACTCTTCTCCCGCTTGCGGGAGGAGACGCACCCACTTTCGTATTATACCATACTTATTCCCCCTTGTCAATCGCTTTTCCCGTTTTTCGGGGGGCATAGAGCGCCGCCGCCCCGGCATAGAGTGACAGAGAACGGAAGGGGGGGATCGCCACGGCATTGTTTCGATCGGTCACGGAGAGCGTCGTCCCGCTGCTCCTGTTCGTTGCGGGGGTCTTTTTTCTGTTTCGCCTGCGGGGGTTCTACCTGCTCCATCCGGTAAGGACCCTGCGCCGCCTTGCCGGGCGGGGAGAGGGGCGCGCCGCCCTCTCCGCGCTCGCCGTGGCGCTGGGCGGGACGCTCGGGGTCGGGAACATCACCGGGGTCGCCTCGGCGATCTTTATCGGGGGTCCCGGCGCGCTCTTCTGGATGTGGCTCTCGGCACTCCTCTCGATGGGGCTTCACTACGCCGAGGTGGTTCTGGCGCTCGACACCGCCGACCCGCCGGGGCTTCCCCGCTATCTCGGGGGCGGGTTCCGGGGGGCGCTCTTTTCGCTCTCGCTCCTCTGCCTCTCGCTCTCGCTCGGCGGGGGTCTTCAGAGCGCCGCGGTCGCCGAAGCGGCGCGGATCTCGCTCTCGCTGCCTGCCGCGGCGTCGGGGGCGCTCCTCGCTCTCCCGGTGCTTCTCTTTACGGTGGGCGGTTTCGGTCGGATCCGGGCGACGGCAAGCCGCGTGATCCCCCTCGTCACCCTGCTCTTCTCGCTCTTTTGTCTCGGGGTGATCGTCACCTTCCGGCAGAACCTGACATGCGCGTTCGCGTCGATCTTCCGGGGCGCGTTTTCGCTCCGCGCGGCGGCGGGGGGCGGGATCGGAACGCTGATCCGGCGGGCGTCGGTCGGGTTCCGGCGGGGACTGCTCTCGAACGAGGGCGGCTGCGGAACCGCGTCGCTCCCGCACGCGGCGGCGGGGACGAGCGACCCCGCGAGGCAGGGGGTGTACGGAATCGTCGAGGTCGGGGTCGACACCCTGCTCCTCTGCACGCTCTCGGGGCTGGCGATCCTCTGCGCGGGCTATACGGGCGAGGGGGTCGCGCCGCTCCTCTCGGCTTTCTCCTCGGTCTACGGCTTCGCGGCGAAGCATCTGCTCTCCTTTTCCATCTATCTCTTCGCCTTCGCGACGGCGATCGCCTACTGCTATTACGGCAAAACGGCGCTCGCGGCGCTCGGGGGCGAGGACGGGCGGCTCTTCCCTTACCTGTTCGCGCCGGTTCTGTTTCTCGGTGGACTCTTCCCGCTCCGGCTGCTCTTCTTTTTCTCGGATCTTTTTCTCGGGATCCTCGCCGTCCTGAACCTTTCGGCGTTAATGAAAGGAGCGGACAGAATCGTTCATCTGTCCGCTCCGCTGATCGGTTTTGCCGGAAAGGGTCACGCCTCGGGACGCTCGCCCGACTCGTAGACCCGGATCATCGAAAGAAGCTGACCGCCGCCGTGAGACAGACGGGCGATCGCGTCGGCGCACTCGAGCTCCGACTGCGCCGGAGTCAGGAAGGCGATCTCGCCCTCCGCGCCGCGAATGAATTCCACGTCGCCGAACACGACCCGCACGGCGTTGCGGTCGACGCCCGAGAAGGAGAGGTAACGCGGGCAGACGAAACTGCCGAACGCGGTCGGAAAACTCTCGTCCGCCGTCTCCCAGACGGGGGTGGCGCCCTTGCCGGTCGCCGCCTCGACGAGATCGGCGACCACCGCCGACGCAGTCGCCTTCGCCCCGGCGCCCCGCCCGTAGAACATCACGTCGCCGACGTAGTTGCCGGTGACCGAGACGGCGTTATACACGCCGTCGACGTGCGAGAGCGGGCAGTCCGCGAAAACGAAGAAGGGAGAGACGAGAACGAAGCACTCGCCCCCGCGCCGGATCGCCCGACCGAGCAGTTTGACGGCGGCGCCGACCGACGCGGCGGCGGCGACGTCGCTCTGCCGGATGGCGGTGATGCCCTCGGTGTGGATGCGCGACGGGGCGATCAGTTTTCCGAAGGCGGTCGCGGCGAGGATCGCGATCTTGCGGCAGGCGTCGGTCCCCTCGACGTCGGCGGAGGGATCGCGCTCGGCGTACCCCTTCTCCTGCGCCTCGGAGAGCGCGGTCTCAAAGCCGACGCCGCCCCCCTTCATCCGGGTCAGGATATAGTTGGTCGTGCCGTTCAGGATACCCGAGATTTCGAGGATCTCGTTCTGCGACAGATCGTGCGAGAGCGGACCGATCACGGGGATCCCGCCGCCGGTCGACGCCTCGAAAAGGTAGCGGCAGCCGTGCTCGCGCGCCAAAGCGAGCAGCTCCGCGCCGTGTTCGGAGACCAGTTGTTTATTGGAGGAAACGACGCTCTTTCCCGCCTTGAGCAGGCGGACGGTGTAGTCGTAGGCGTGTCTGACCCCGCCGATCGTTTCGGCGACCACCGTGACCTCCGGGTCGTTTTCGATCGCCGCGACGTCGTGCACGATCAGGTCGCGGTAGGGGCTGTCCGGCAGGTCGCGGACGTCGAGAACGTATTTCAGGTCGAGATATTCCCCGCAGCTTTCCTTGATCCTCTCGCGGTTTTCGGTCAGGAGGTCGGCGGTCCCGCCGCCCACGACCCCGCATCCCATAATCGCAATCTTCGCCATCTGTCGCACTCTCTTTCCCGGGTCGCCCCGGTCGGTTTTATCGCAAACAGTATACCACAACCGAAGCGGAAAATCAACCGCTTTTTTCTATTTTGGGGACAAACCGAAGAAGCCGGACGGCAAGCGCCCGGCTTCTTTCTCTTTTCGACCCGTCAGCCCTCGAACGCTTCGTCGCCCGAGAGCGAGGCGGCGATGCTTTGTTCGGGTACGTAGTCGAGCGGGTCGACCGACGTGCCGGCAAGCGTCATTTCCAGATGCAGATGGGGTTCGTCGCAGCACTCGACGAGGGCGGAGTCCCCGACGTGTCCGATCACCTGTCCGCCCGCAACCGCGGCGCCGACCGCGATCCCGTCGATCTCCTCCGGGACCAGATTGCGGTAAACGGTGGTCAGGTTGCCCGCGTGGAGCACCGAGACGCTGTGACCGAGGAGGGGGTGGTCGGCAATTTCCGTGACGATACCGCTTGCCATCGCCTTGACGTCGCTGCCCGCCGCCGCCAGAATATCGGTGCCGTTATGCACCCGGTATTCGTCGAGGGTGACCGAGTAGACCGGGACGGTCAGATCGTGGGCGCGGAAGACGCGTCCGACGAGGGGCGCCGAGAGGGTCGGAACGGCGTCGGGATCGACGGCGGTATCCTGCCGATCGTCGGTCGAGGGCGGGAGCGTTTCGCCCCCCGTCGTGGCGGCGGGAACGTCGGTCGAGGCGATGGGTTTCGCGCGTCTGCCGGAGGTGACCGACGCGGCGATCCCGGCGATCGCCGCGCCGAGACAAAGGATCAGGGCGATCACCAGATACAGGATCCGGTTTGCCCTCGCCCGCTCCTCTCTTTGTGCTTCGCTGTTTTGTTTTTTGTTTTCCATCCTGCTGTTTCCTTTCCAGATCGTTGATGTATTCCATATTCTTGACAGAGCGGCGGGAATTATGCAGAAACGCGAACTTTTTTTGTCCGCGCGGGCGGACGCCTCACCCTTGACAGACGCGGCGTTCGGCTGTATAATGTATCTGTATAGACTACTATCAAAAGAAAAGCGGATAAAGGAGGATACCCTATGTTACGGGAGTTTTCTTCAACGGGACGGGATCTTTTCGGCGGCGACGCCGACGCCGAGGTACGGCGTCAGAGGAACACCGTCCGCACGGTCGCCCTCGTCCAGGGCGACCTGCTCCAGAACGAGCGGTCGGAAACGGCGGGGCTTTCGGCGCGGGTGATCCGCGGCGGCGTCGCCGGGTTCGCCTCGGTCGCCGACGTCTCGGAGGAGAGCGTGAAAGCCGTCCTCGACGAGGCGCATAAAAACGCCCTCTTCCTCGACGGACAGGTCGCGCTCGGAAAGCCGCGTCTCCCCGCAGCGCCCCGCGGTTCGTTCCGTATGGCGCGGGAACCCGGCGACCCCGAACAGAAAAAGTACGTCGAGTTCGCGCGCGAGGTCGACGCGTATATCGTGAAGAACTGTCCGAAACTGGTCAGCCGCCGTCTGCGTTTCCGCGCCGACTGTATGGAAAAGGTGCTGACCGTCTCGGGCGGGACCGACGCGCACACCTATCTTCCCCGTTGCTATCTCTACCTCTTCTTCACGGCGAACACGCCGGACGGCGTCCCGGTCGACCTCTACTCGGTCGTCGGGGGCTACGGCAGTTTCGATACCCTCTTCCGCGATCCCGAGGCGATCTTTCCCGAGGTCGACCTGCTCTACGGAAAACTGCTGGCGAAGACCGAGGGGATCCGTCCCGAGGCGGGGGAAAAGACCTGCATCCTCGGGGGGTCGCTGACCGGGATGCTCGCGCACGAGGCGGTCGGGCACACGGTCGAAGCCGACCTCGTGCTCGGCGGTTCGGTCGCGGGGCGGATGCTCGGACGCGTGGTCGCGTCGCCCCTGGTCTCGCTCGTCGACTACGCGCACGCCGCCTTCGGCAAACCGGCGCCGCTCCCGGTCTACGTCGACGACGAGGGAACGCCCGCCGTCGACGCCGAGATCATCCGCGACGGGATCCTGGTCGGCTATCTCAACAACCGCGACACCGCCGTCCGCTTCGGAATGAAGCCGCAGGGCAACGCCCGCGCCTACTCCTTCTCGGACGAGCCCCTGATCCGGATGCGGAACACCGCGATCCTGCCGGGTTCGTCGCGGCTCTCGGATATGATCGCGTCGGTCGAGGACGGATATTACCTGACCGACACCAACAACGGGCAAGCCGACACGACGGGCGAGTTTATGTTCGGGGTGTCGATGGGCTACGAGATCAAGAACGGGAAACTGGGACGGGCGCTGCTCGACACGACGATCTCGGGCGTGGCGTTCGAGATGCTGAAGACCGTCGATATGGTTTCTGACACCGTGACCTGGTCGAGTTCGGGCTTCTGCGGGAAGAAACAGCCGATGCCGGTCGGGCTCGGCGGTCCCGAACTCCGCTGCCGCCTGATGATGGGCGGATGCTGAAACGAAGGAGGATCAGACGATGACGAGTCTCAAAGAACTGGCAAAAATCTGCCTTGAAAAACTGAAAGCCGCCGGCGCCGACACGGCGCAGGTCTCGCTTTCGCTCTCCGAAAAGCGCGAGTTCAATATCGACGGGGGCGAATTCTCGCTCTTCCGCACCACCTTCAACCGCAATCTTTCGCTGACGGCGTTCCGCGAAACGCGGACGGGGCGGGTCACGCTCAACAGTTTCGATCCCGATGCGATCGAGGACGCCGTCGCCGACTGTATGCGGGGAGTCGAGAGCGACAAGCCCGATCCCGCGCGCGGCATCGCCGAGAAAATCGGGGAGCGCGAATTCAAATCGGGCGAACCCGAGCCCGACGCCGAAAAGTTCTTTTTCCGCACGCGGGAACTCAAAGAGGCGATCGAAGCCCGCTTTCCTTCGATCATCATGGAACAGATGATCAACTCGCACAACAAGACCGAGCGGGTCTACGCCGACACGAACGACAACCTCTACCACAGCGTTTCGGGCTGTTACGAGGTCAGTCTGATGTTCTCGGCGCACCGCGACGGCAAGTCCTCGAGCTTTATGGGCTGCGGCTACGACACCGTGGATCTCGATACCCCGCTGCTTGAGCAGGGCGATATCGCGCGGGTGATCGGCGACGTGGAAAAACAGATCGACACCGTGCCGGTCACGGGCAGTTTCACGGGGACCGTCGTGATCGCGCCCGACTGCCTCGGCGAGTTTCTCTCGGATTCGGTGATCGGCAACTTCGCGTCGGGCACGTCCCTGATCGACGGGACGAGCATCTGGCGCGACAAACTCGAAAAACAGGTCGCGAGCGAGAACTTCACCCTCTCGCTCTCTCCGCGCGATCCCGCGATCCTGCTCGGGCAGGAGTACACCGGGGACGGCTATCCCGCCGAGGACTTCACCCTGATCGAAAACGGGATCCTCAAGAGTTTCGTCGCCGGGATCTACGTCTCGAACAAGGCGGGCTGCCCCCGCTCGAAGAACACCTCGACCTACTCGCTCGTGATGCCCGCGGGGGACAAGACCCTCGACGAGTTGATCGCGGGGATCGACGACGGGCTCTTCGTCTACCGCTTCTCGGGCGGTCAGCCGGCGAACAACGGCGACTTCTCGGGCGTGGCGAAAAACAGTTTCCGTATCCGAAACGGCAAGATCGCCGACGCCGTTTCCGAGACGATGATCTCGGGCAACCTCTCGGAGATGCTCCGTCACTTTGAGGGCGCGTCG
The DNA here is from genome assembly GCA_946404295.1 of uncultured Clostridia bacterium. Taxonomy (GTDB): domain Bacteria; phylum Bacillota; class Clostridia; order Oscillospirales; family CAG-272; genus UBA1740. The sequence continues at coordinate 14,505 of CAMJDE010000003.1, forward strand.
AGCGAGCGGGTGAACAACGGGTATTTCCTGCTTCCCTTCGCCGCCTTCTCGGGCGTCACGGTCTCGGGCAAATAAAGAAAGGAAAACAAATGCTTCAATTCCGCGTCTTTCCCGGCGGGAAACGCCGGATCGTTACCTTCAGCTACGACGACGGGAGCAGAAACGACGTCCGGCTGATCGAACTGTTCAACAAATACGGGGTGAAGGGGACCTTTCACCTCAATTCGAGGGTATTCGACGATAAGAACGAGGACGAGCGGCGGGCGTTCATCGACCGCTACCGGGGGCACGAGATCGCGTGCCACACCGTCCACCACGGCTGGCCGACCCGGATGCCGGCGTCGACCCTGATCGCCGAAACGATGGACGACCGCCGCGCCCTGGAACGCTACGCCGGGTATCCCGTCGTGGGAATGTCCTACCCCTCGGGGGACTACGACGACCGGGTGATCTCCGCCCTCTCGGCGTGCGGGATCGTCTACTCGCGCACGACCAAGGAGACCTTCGGGTTCGGCTTCCCCGACGACTGGCTGGCGTGGCACCCGACCTGCCACCACCGCGACGCGGAAGCGCCGACAGCCGAGTTCCTCTCGACGCTCGATTCGGAGTGGAAACGCCCCCTGCTCTATATCTGGGGTCATTCGCACGAGTTCAAGACCGAGGAGGACTGGGCGAAGCAGGAGAAGCTCGTCGCCTCGCTCGCCGGACACGAGCAGATCTGGTACGCGACCAATATCGAGATCTACAACTATTGTGAAGCGACCCGCCGCGTCGTGGTCTCGGCGGACGAAAAGACGCTCTGTAACCCCTCCGCCCTCGACGTCTGGGTCGAACGCGACAAGAAAGAGGTTTTCGTGATCCCGGCGGGCAAGACCGTCGCGCTTCCGTAACGAGATGGACTACCGACCTTTCAAACTCAAAAGCGACTATACCCCGACGGGCGACCAGCCCGAGGCGATCGCGCGGCTCTGCGAGGGGATCGAACGGGGGGAACGGATGCAGACCCTGCTCGGCGTGACCGGGTCGGGCAAGACCTTTACCATGGCGAACGTCATCGCCCGCTGCAACCGTCCCACCCTGATCCTCGAACCCAACAAGACACTGGCGGCGCAGGTCTGCTCCGAGATGCGCGAGTTCTTTCCCGACAACGCGGTGGGGTATTTCGTTTCCTATTACGATTATTATCAGCCCGAAGCGTATATCCCGGGCAAGGATATGTATATCGAGAAGGACGCGCTGATCAACGACGACATCGACAAACTCCGTCACAGCGCGACCTCCTCGCTTTTCGAGCGCCGCGACGTCATCATCGTATCGAGCGTCTCCTGCATCTACTCGCTCGGCGACCCCGAGGAGTACGAGGGGCTGCTCGTATCGGTGCGCGAGGGGCAGCGGCTCCGCCGCGAGGACCTCGTCGCCCGGCTGGTCTCGATCAACTACGAACGCAACGATATCAACTTCGTGCGCAGTAAGTTCCGCGTGCGGGGCGACGTGGTCGAGATCTTTCCCGCCTCGTCGGGCGACCGCGCCGTGCGGGTCGAGTTCTTCGACGACGTGGTGGACCGCATCAGCGAGATCAACGTCCTGACGGGCGAACTCATCCGCGGGCTGGAGTACGCCGCGATCTTCCCCGCCAGCCACTACGCCGTATCGGGCGACCGCCGCGAAAAGGCGCTCGAAGAGATCGAAGCCGAGATGGTCGAGCGGGTCGAATGGTTCAAGAGTCAGAACAAACTGCTCGAAGCGCAAAGGATCGAGGAGCGGACGAAATACGACCTCGAAATGCTGCGCGAGGTGGGTTTCTGCTCGGGGATCGAGAACTACTCGCGCGTCCTCTCGGGGCGCGAGCCCGGGTCGATGCCCTATACCCTGCTCGACTATTTCCCGAACGACTTTCTCTTCTTCGTCGACGAGTCGCACGTCACGATCCCGCAGGTGCGCGGAATGAGCGGCGGCGACACGGCGCGGAAAAAGAACCTCGTCGATTACGGGTTCCGGCTCCCCTCCGCCTACGACAACCGTCCCCTGAAATTCCCCGAGTTTGAAGCCAAGATCGGGCAGACGGTGTTCGTCAGCGCGACGCCCGGCGAATACGAGCGCGAACACTCGACGGCGGTGGTCGAGCAGATCATCCGCCCGACGGGACTGATCGACCCCGAGATCTTCGTACGTCCGATCGAGGGACAGGTCGACGACCTGATCGGCGAGATCAAGCGGACGGTCGGCGAGGGCGGCAAAGTGCTGGTCACGACCCTGACGACCAAGATGGCGGAGGACCTGACCGACTACTTTTCGACCCACGGGATCCGTGTCCGCTATATCCATCACAACGTCGAGACCATCGAGCGGATGGAGATCATCCGGGACCTCCGACTCGGGGTGTTCGACGTTCTGGTCGGGATCAACCTGCTCCGCGAGGGGTTAGATATCCCCGAAGTGTCGCTCGTCGCCATCCTCGACGCCGACAAGGAGGGGCTGCTCCGCTCCGAAACCTCGCTGATCCAGACCATCGGGCGGGCGGCGCGCAACGTCAACGGGCGCGTCGTGATGTACGCCGATACGATCACCCGCTCGATGCGGGCGGCGATCGACGAGACCAACCGCCGTCGCCGGATCCAGTCGGAATATAACGAGGCGCACGGCATCACGCCGCAGTCGGTCTCGAAAAAAGTGCGCGAGGTCATCGAGATCAGCAGACGGGCGGCGGAGGACTCCCCGCTCGGGAAACTCCCCGGCGCGAAGAAGAAGTTGACCGCGAAGGAAAAGGACAAACTGATCGCGACGCTCACCTCCGAGATGAAGGACGCGGCGGCGCGCCTCGACTTCGAGACCGCGGCGTACCTGCGCGACCGCATCCGCGCCCTGCGCGAGACGAAATAAACCGCAAAATCCGAACAGGGCGGATCCGCCCTCCGTCGTCACGCAAAAGAAAGGACTTCTATGGCATTCTTAACCTTACAGGGGATCGGTAAGATCTACGTTTCCGAGGGGAACGTCACGGTGGGTATCCGGGGCGTCGACCTCTCGTTCGAGCGCGGCGAGTTCGTCGCGATCACCGGTCGGAGCGGGTCGGGTAAATCGACCCTTTTGAACGTCATCAGCGGTATGGACACCTACGAGGAAGGAGAACTTCTGATCGAAGGTCAGCCGACCTCGCACTACCGCCAGCCCGACTGGGAAAAATACCGCGAAAAGTATATCTCGTTCGTCTTTCAGGACTACAACATCATCGACAGTTACACGGTGCTCGAGAACGTCGAACTCGCCCTGATGCACATTCCCGACCGGCGGGAGCGCCGCCGTCGGGCGATCGAACTGCTCGAACGGGTCGGGATGAAAGGGCATCTCCGCCACAAGGGCAGCAAACTGTCGGGCGGGCAGAAGCAGCGGACGGTCATCGCCCGCGCGCTCGCCAAGGACAGCCCGATCATTTTGGCGGACGAGCCGACCGGGAACCTCGACGCCGCGACCTCGCGCGAGATCGTCGAACTGCTCCGCGAGGTGTCGCGCGACAAACTGCTGATCGTCGTGACCCACAACTTCGAGCAGGTCGAGGAATACGCGACCCGGCACATCCGCGTGTTCGACGGCGCGATCGAATCCGATCATACGATCGCGCCCCCCGCGCAGTTCGACCTGCCCGAAGCGCAGGCAAAGGAGAGCGCGCGGAGAAAGGAACTCCGCAGGCGGGCGGGAACGAGACCGAATACCGTCGAAAACGGGATCCTGCTCGGCGCGACGATGTTCAAAGCGACGCCGCGGCTTTCTGCGTTCCTCGCTTTTCTTCTTTTGGTCGGGACGATCGCCGTTTCGCTCGTCACGTCCCTGACCGGCGCGGCGTGGGACGCCTTCGAGCCGTCGAATATGTTCCGTCATATCGACGGACGCGCGGTGGTTGTCTCGCGCTCGGGAGATCCCGTCAAGAGCGAGGAACTCGCGGCGCTCGCCGATCGGCACGGCGCCGTCAAAGCCGCCCGCTTCGATTATCTCTACGATCAGACCTCTTCCTACTGGGATTGGGACAGTAACGTCGATTTCTCCTACGTCTTCTCCGAAAACGGAACCAAAACCCCCCGGATCGGGCGCGCGCCCGAGGGGATCTGCGAGGCGCATCTCTGTCTTCCGATCTCCGCCGCGACGGTTTTCGGGAAAAAGGAGATCCGGGAAACCGTCTTCCCCGTCCGGATCGGATCCGAAGAGATCAACCTGACCGTCACGGGGATCACCTACTTTATCGATAACAAAAAGAACGCCGAAGTCCTGCTCTCCGAAGAAGGATTCCGGTTCCTTTCGGCGTTCGCCCTGCTCTCCTCGCAATCGGTTTCGTTCGGATACGAACTCTCCGACGGGTCCGGCACGCTGTTTTCCACCGCCTTCTCCGACGAGCGCATCCTCGTCGATCCAACGTTGCCCGAACGGTCGGTTCGCCTGCCCGCCGAGGTGGCGAAGGTGGTCGCCGCCGCCCGCGCATCGTCCGGGTCGCCCGAGTCCCTTACGGAAACGGTCACGGCGTCGGGGCAGAAAAGCGGCGGATACGGCGCGGCGAGCACCTACTGGTCCGCACCCTGCGACGGGGCGACCGTAGCCGACGGACCGGGGGACACGAGCGGACGCCTTGCCGTTTCGCCCGCGCTCTTTGTTTCGGCTTGCGACGCGGTCGAGGAAAACCTCTACCGACAAGCGTCGCTCTTCTTCCGGAACGATCGCGAAATGAAAAAGGAGATCAAGGAGATCAACGCCGAGGGATACGTCGCCGTCGCGTCGAACGCCACCTACTCGCCCGATCCCTCCGAATACATTTTGAGTTCGGTCGTTCTGATCGCAACGCTCCTGCTCTGGTTCTTCGCGCTTCTCTTCTTCGCGTTCTTCGTTTCGCTCTGCTGCGGACGGTCGATCGACGCGTTCCGGGGCGACGCCTCGATCATGCGAAGTATGGGGATCCCGGTCGGGGTGATCCGGATCGGGATGTACGTCAGGATGCTGCTCTCGCTGATCCCGGCGTTTCTTCTGGCGGCGGGCGCCATGATCCTGATCTTCCGCACGCCCGCGCTCAACCGTCTCTTCCGCTTCCCCGACCCGTGGCAGTTCGTTCTGATCGCGGTCGGGATGCTCCTGCTCGCGCTCTTCTCGACGCGGCGACAGATCCGCCGCCTCTTCAAAGCGAGCGTCAAATCCGCCCTGAAAGGAGGTGACGCGGCGTGATCTCCATCAAACGTCTTGACAAAACCTTCAACCGGGGGAAACAGAACGCCATCCACGTCGTCAACGACGTCTCTCTCGAACTCCCCGAATCGGGGATGGTCGCGATCTTCGGACGCAGCGGATGCGGCAAAACGACCCTGCTGAACGTCATCGGGGGGCTTGACCGCGTCGAGAGCGGTTCGGTCGAGATCGACCGCGAGATAATGTCCGTCTCGAACGATGCGCTTCGCAACCGTTCGATCGGCTATATCTTCCAGAACTACCTTCTGCACCGCGACAAGACCTGCTACGAAAACGTCGCCGACGCCCTGCGGCTGCTGGGCGTTTCCGACCGGACCTTCATTGAGGCGCAGGTCGACGCCGCGCTCCGCGCCGTCGGGATGGAGCGGTTCGCTTCGCGGATGCCCGACACGCTCTCGGGCGGACAGCAGCAGCGGATCGCGATCGCGCGGGCGATCGTGAAAAATCCCCCCGTCGTCCTCGCCGACGAACCGACCGGAAACCTCGACGAAGCGAACACCCTGCGCGTGATGCGCCTGCTCAAAGCGATCTCGCGCGACCGTCTCGTCCTGCTCGTGACGCACGAAGAAAACCTCGTCGCGGCGTTCTCCGACCGCGTGATCGAACTCTCCGACGGGCGGGTCGTCTCCGACCGCGCGAACAGTCCGACCGAGGGCTTCTCGGTGCGCGACAAAAACGCCGTTTATCTCGGCGAACTTCCGCACAAGACCCTCTCCGACGGCGGCGTGACGCTCGACCTGTACGGCGAGGCGCCCGTTCCCGAAGTCAAACTGCGGCTTGCCCGCACGGAGGACGGACGCGTCTATCTGAAGGTCGACGCGGGAAAAGTAAGCTTCCTCGATGAAACGAGCGAGACGCGGTTCGAGACGGGCGCCGCGCCGAAAAACGACGAACAAAAGGACGCCGAGGATCTGCCCGATCTTTCGGGGATCAAACCCGTCAAGGGGGCGCGACCGGGTCGCCTCTTCGGTTTTGCCGACGCGTGGCGCGGCGGGATCCGGGCGAACCTCGGCAAACAGAAACGCGGACGGAAAGTGCTCCGAAACGCCCTGATCCTTTTCGCCGCCGTCGTCGTCTTTATGACGGCGTCGCTCGGCGTGTTCGTCCGCAATCTGCTGGACGTGGACGCGACCTATCACCATCACCTGATCTACGCCTACGCGGGAGACGAAGAGTCGGCGACGGCGCTTTCCACGCTCGGTGCGGACGAGGGCGTGAACTATCGCCAAATCGTATACGGAAACCCGAGCGACCGATCCTTCTCGTTCAACGCCGGCTCCTTCGAGACCTTCACGGGCGGCGGATCCTTCTATATGCGCGTTACCTCGACGGTCAACTCGACCGGGGTGGCGTTCCTGCGCTCCGCCGCGACGGGGCGGTCTCTGCTCGCCGGGAAGAACGCCGGGCTTGCGGACGACGACGCCCTGATCTCGGAGGGGTTTGCCAAGGCGCTGCTGAACAGCGCGACGGTCGATTACCTGAAGAGTTACGACGACCTGATCGGTACGTACTCCGACGACGGCGATTATCGGATCGCCGGGATCGTGTCGGGGGACGACCGCGAAATCTACCTTTCCGCCGCGCGGTGGCTCAGTGAGAGCGGATCGGCTCTTTACGTCCCCTCGATGCTCGACGGATTCTCCGCCCCCGCAGACGGAATGGCGACGGTCATCCTTCCCTACGTTCCGGACGTCCCTTCCAGCCTGCCGGTCGTAGGCGGCACGGTGTTCGTGAACGGGAAGGCGCTTACCGTCGACCGCGTCATCCGGCGCAACGAAACCTACGCCGCCTGGTGCGGCGCGATGGGATATGATCTTCCGGTCTTGTCCGACCCCCCCACCTTTGCCGAGGCGGAGGCGTATCTGGCGCACTACTCCGATTATTTGACCGAAAAAGCCGCCGTCTTCGGCGATCCCGATCTGGCGACGCTGCTCTCGCGGTCGGGGATCCGTCGGGACGCGCTCTACTGGGCGAATCCGACCGACGGGACCGTCCGTCCGGCGCTCGTTCTGCTCGCGTACCGTTCGCTCTGGAACGAGACGCACACGGGCTCGCCGACCGAAGCCGACGTGCGCGAATGGGCGGAAATGATGAACGACCCCGAGATGAACGTTCTCTACGAGATCCGACAGAACGAGTTCATCGAAATCTACTCCGATCTGTACTACGAACTGAACTACTCCGGCAAGGGAAAGGGCGCGCGTCAATCGGGATTCCTTCTGAACGAAAAAGAAGCCGAAGCGGCGCTTTCGCGCGCCGGGAAAACGACGATCCTAGAAGGATTCAACTACTACGAAGCTTCCGGCTCCGACGGATACAACCCCGCGGACCGCACGATCGTTTCCGATCGGACGTATCTGGCGCTGCGGACGAACGATCCCGAAAAAACAGCCGCCGCGATCGAAGCCGTGCTCGGCGACCACTACCGTGCCCTGTCGGTCGAGCAAGCCGATCTTTTCGGCGAGTGGCTCGAGCCGCTTTACACCCCCGCCTCTTTTCGTGAAGAAGCTCTCCTCACAGAAAAAGGCGATATCGTCGCGAACGCGATCGAACTCGCCGTTTTCATCGCGGTCATGTCGCTCTGTATGTACCTGATGATGCGGGCGTCGATGATGGGGCGCATCCGCGAGATCGGCATCTACCGCGCGATCGGCGTCTCGAAAAAGAACCTCGTCTTCCGCTTCTTCATCGAGTCGCTCGCCGTCGCGTCGCTGACGGTGCTCTTCGGCTATCTCTTCTCGTCGATCCTGATCTCGGCGTGGCTGGCGAAGGTCCCCTTGATCAGCAGTTTCTTCTACTACCCCCTCTGGATGGCGCTCGCTTCGCTCGCCCTGCTCTACGCGATCTCCGCCCTCTGCGGGACGCTGCCGGTGCTGCGCTTACTGCGCCGGACGCCGAGCGAAATACTGTCGAAATATGATATTTAATGCGTTCGCTGGGCGAACGCGCGCTCGGTCACATCCTTCTTCCCCCGCCCGCGCCAGCTCAAGTTATCAGGCGCGCGCAGGTGCGTGCAGAATTGTCGTTTGCGACCCGAAGGCGTATCTACATACGCCGAGAG
>CAMJDE010000004.1 GCA_946404295.1 uncultured Clostridia bacterium
ATCCGCGTTTGCGACCGCTTGGCGTACGCAGGTACGCCGTCGGGTCGCAAGCGCGCATTCTGCATCTGTCTGTGCGCGCCTGACGGCATTTGCTGGCGCAGTTAGAGTTTATTTGAAGATACAAAAGGGCGCGCCGTTTTCGGCGCGCCCGGGGTTTTTCGGTTTATTCGGCTCCCGCTTCGACCTTGGGCAGGTTGTACCACTCCGCGAGTTTCCGGTTGAGGAACGCCTGTTTGGCGGCGACAGCCGACTCGTATTTCGAGGCGATGAAGCTTGAGTCGTGGGTGAACTGGTTGCCGTCCTTCAGAAGAACGTGCCAACGCAGCGGCTTGCAGGTCGGGTCGGTGCCCATAATGTCCTCGATCGCCTTGTCGCGGCCGTTGATCGTATGATCGTAGATCAGGTCAAACATCCGGTCGGTGCCCTGGTTGTAGACCGTCGTCTTATACTTGGTGACGATCTCGAGGAACTCCTGGCGGATCCCGCCCGAATTCTCGGTGCAGTACTGCAGATACGCCGAGACCGCCTTCGCCTTGCCCGGCGTGGTGTTGACGTTGATCGCGCCGGCGTCGCCGACGTTGTGGATCACCGTGTTGTATTCGCCGTCGGCGTGGACCTTCGGCACCGGGACGACCGAATACAGGTCGACCATCTGCTGGAAGGCGTCGTCCTCCATCGCGCCGAGCACGCAGGCGCCTGCGAAGAGGACCTCGCCCTGTCCGAACTTAATGAAGTGATAGGCGATCCCGGGATCATCGGGCGTTTTGCCCTCCTTCGACCCGGCGGGACCAAAGGTTCCCTGCCCGTCGAAGAGTTTCTCGACCGCGTCGAAGATATCCCCGAGCCCGCCCATATCGGCGTAATAGATCCAGGGTTTGCCGTAATTGGGATCGCTTTGATCCGTGTTTTCTCTTTCGTCAAACAGTTTTTCGCTGTTGGAGTAGAGGTACATCGAACTCGCCATATTCGTTCCCGCCGCGCCGAGGAAACCGAGCCGGTCGCTAATCGAGTCCGCGCCGTCGCCGTCGGTATCTTCCCAGATCGCCGCCGACAGTTTACCGAGCGCGTCCCAGGTCCACTTTCCTTCCTCGACGAAGTCGAAGAAGCGGGACGAAAGGTTCTCGCCCGCGCCGAGCGGATCGTCGTCGTCGACGATCGCCGAGGCGAGACTGTCGGAGTTCGCGTCCATCATCGTGACGTTGAACGGCACGACGGTCATCGCGCGCAGAATGTCGAGGAAATAGTCCCCCGCGAGGGTGTAGGCGCGGTCGCCGGTGAACGACACGCTCTTCATCCAGTCGCCCATCCAGCCTTTGGCTTCAAAATCGAAGAAACTGCCGGGGATCGACATAATATCCTTGAAGACGCCGTTCATCGTCGAAAGCCCGAGGTCGTAGATCATATCGACGAACAGGTCGGGCGCGTCGGCGGCGTTGCCCTGCACGAGCGTATTGATCCGTCCCGCCTGCGAACCCCAACCGAGGTCGGACCAGTAGTCGTAGCGGATCGTCGTATTGAGCAGTTCGCTCGCCTCCTCGTTGCGTTTGTAGACCATTTTCTCGATCGTGGGGGTGGCGCTCTCATCGATCGAGTCGGGTCCGGCGATGAACTTGTCGTTCTTCGACGTCTTTTCGGGGTCGCTCCAGCCGCTCAACTGGAAGCGGAAGGTGCGGTCCGCCGTCGAGAGCGCGAGGATCTCGGGCAAGCGGTCGACCTTCGTGGTCCCGGGCTCGGTGATCGGCTCGGTCCCCTCGGGAGTCGTCGCTCCGTCGGTCGTTGCGAAGGCGGTCGTCGCCGGCGCCTCGGTCGTGGCGTCGGGGACGTTCTTGCCGCAGGACGCAAACGCCAGAACGCACGTCGAAAGGCACAGAATCAACGCGAGCAGAAACGTCAATTTCTTCATGGTTTCTCCTTCTTTCTTTTGCGGTGTTTTTTCTTTTTCCGGATTTCATTATACCACACAAACGCAGAAAAAGCAATCACAAAGCAGCAAAAAAGTTACTTGAGTTCTTTTTTTTCCACTTAAAACAAAAACCGCCCCTCGTTTTTGTATACCCTGCATAACGGCGCGCGAGCGCGCGGCGTTCAGGTAACATTTAAATACTACCCGCGCCAGCAGATGCTATCTTGACGGACGCAGGCAAAACCGAAGCGCGCGTCGTCCCCCTGACCCTAACTGCGCCAGCAGATGCCATCAGGCGCGCGCACACGAGAACCCCCAAAACTTACTGCGTGCGTTTCGGGGAACCCCTACGGCGAGTGCAGAATTCCCGTTCTCGATCCGAAGGCGTATACACATACGCCGAGAGCGAGAGAACGGGGATAGAAAAACGAATTATAATCCAATGGAGAAACCCATTCGCGAACGCGAACGGGTTTCAACCTTAATTTGCGTTTCACAATGCGAAGAGTTTTCACAGAGTGAAATGCTTTAACGGATCATTAAATTAATCCATTCGTTTTTCGGTCTGTGCCGTATGCGCGCGTCGTCCCCCTAACCCTAACTGCGCCAGCAAATGCCGTCAGGCGCGCGCAGGCGAGTGCAGAATACCCGTTCTCGACCCGAAGGCGTATACACATACGCCGAGAGGTCGAGAACGGGGATAGAAAAACGAATTATAATCAAATGGAGAAACCCGCTCGCGGTCGCGAGCGGGTTTCAACCTTAATATGCGTTTATCATTGCAAGGAGTTATCACAGAGCAAAATGCTTTAACGGACTAATAATACAATCCCCATTCGTTTTTCGGTCTGTGCCGTATGCGCGCGTCGTCTTACCGCTGGACGCGGCCGCTTCCCGATCCGCCCGCAAGGGCTTTCACCTCGTCGACCGAAACCATATTGAAGTCCCCCTGGATCGAATGTTTGAGGCAGGACGCCGCGACGGCGAACTCGATGGTATCCTGCGTGTTATACCCCGACAGGATCGCGTAGATCAGCCCGGCGCCGAAACTGTCGCCGCCGCCGACGCGGTCGACGATGTGCATATGGTAGGACTTCGAGAAGCAGTAGTCCTTGCCGTCGTAGAGCAGCGCCGCCCAGTCGTTGTCGTTCGCCGAGATCGAGGAGCGCAGGGTGATCGCGACCTTTTTGAAGCCGAACTTTTCGGCGAGTTGGCGCGCCACGCTCTTGTAGCCCTCGTGGTTGAGTTTGCCGCTCTCGATGTCGGTGTTTTCGGCGTCGATACCGAAAACGTCGTGCGCGTCCTCCTCGTTCGAGATGCAGACGTCGACGTAATCCATCAGTTTGGTCATGGTCGCGCGCGCCTCGTCGCGGGTCCAGAGTTTCTTGCGGTAGTTGAGGTCGCAGGAGACGGTCAGCCCCTTCGCCTTCGCCGCCTTGCACGCCGCGAGGGTGATCGCGGCGACGTTCGGGTTCAGCGCCGGGGTGATGCCGGTGAAGTGGAACCAGTCTGCGCCCTCAAAGATCTTGTCCCAGTCGAAGTCGTCCGCCGACGCGGTGGCGATCGAGGAGTTCGCGCGGTCGTAAATGACCTTCGAGGGGCGCTGGCTCGCGCCCTTCTCGCAGTAATAGATGCCGAGCCGATCGCCGCCGCGGACGATCATTGAGGTATCGACCCCGTAGCGCCGCAGGGCGTTGATCGCCATCTGACCGATCTCGTGCTTCGGCAGTTTGGTGACGAACGCGCTGTCAAAGCCGTAATTTGCGAGCGAAACCGAGACGTTCGCCTCGCCGCCGCCGAGCAGCGCCTCGAGGTGATCGACCTGCACGAAGCGGAGGTATCCGTCGGGCGCGAGCCGCAGCATGATCTCGCCGAAGGTAACTACTTTTGCCATTTTCAATATCCCCTTTCGGAAAACGTATTTGTTCAAGAGACTATTATAGCAGACTGCGCAAGATTTGTCACCCCTTTGCGCCGTTTTTTTCGGAAAAAACAATTTTCCCGCCCGCGGCATACCGTAATAAGGGGGGCGGATATGAAGATCACGGTTTTCGGCGTCGACCGACGCTTTGTTTACGCGGAGCGGCTGCTCGCGGGGGAGGGGTTTGAAACCGAACGCTACGCCCCCGGGGTCTCCCTTGCCCCGATCCTTTTGCTTCCCGTCCCCGCTTCGCGCGACGGGGTGACGGTCGCGGGGCATCCCGACGTCCTGCTCGGCAATCTGCTTTCGGGTGATGCCAAACTGATCCTCGGGGGCAACCTGTCCGGCGAGTTCACCGCCGCCGCGCGGCGCGCGGGGGTCGCCGTCCGCGACTATATGAACGTCGAGGAGTTCGTCTTGAAAAACGCGTGTCTGACCGCGCAGGCGGCGCTCGGAATCCTGCTCTCGGAGTCGCCCGCCGCTCCGCGCGAGAACCCGACGGCGATCCTCGGGTTCGGCAGGATCGGCAAGTTCCTTTGCCGGGGGCTTTTTTCGCTCGGATGTCCCGTCACGGTCTTTGCGCGCAATCCGCGCGACCGCGTGATGGCGCGGCTGGTCGGGGCGAACGCCCGCGATACGGCGGATCTGTGCCGGGACGGGGCGCTCTCGGGGTTCCGGACGGTCTGCAATACCGTGCCCGCCCGCCTGCTCTCCCCTGCGGCGCTCGCGTCGCTCCGACCGGGTTCCCTGCTTCTTGAACTCGCGTCGGGCGAGGGCAATCTGCCGAACCTCGGGGCGGGAAGCGGCGTGATCGCGCGGCGGGCAAGCGGTCTGCCGGGCAAGGTCTTTCCCGAGAGCGCGGGAATCGCGCTCGGAGAGACGGTCGTCGACCTGATCCGCGACGTGTTCCCGCAAACAGACGAATAAAAGACGGCTTGACCGTGAAAGGATGAAACAAAAATGATCGGCTACGGTTTCTGCGGCTCGTTCTGCACCCTCTCCCGTGCGGTAGCGGAGATGGAACACCTGATCGCGGAGGGGCGTGCAATCCTGCCCCTCGCGAGCGAAACGGTCTACTCGACCGACACGCGCTTCGGGCGGGCGGAGGACTGGAGACGTCGGATCGAGGAGGCGACGGGCGAGACGATCGTGCATACGGTGGTCGACGCCGAACCGCTCGGACCCGCGCGCCCGCTCGAACTCCTGATCCTGTCGCCCTGCACCGGCAACACGCTCGCCAAGATCGCGCAGGGCATCACCGACACCGCGATCACAATGGCGGCGAAGGCGCACCTTCGGCGCGACCGGCCGCTGCTCGTCGCGCTGGCGTCGAACGACTCGCTTTCTGCGAACCTCTCGAACGTCGCGCGGCTGCTCACCCGGAAGGGCGTGTATTTCGTCCCGCTGGCGCAGGACGATCCCGAAAACAAGCCGCATTCGCTGGTCGCCGACTTTTCCCTGATCCCCGATTGCGCGTCCGCCGCGCTCGCCGGGAAACAGATACGCCCGCTGTTTGTTTGAAGCGCAGAGCGCTTCAAAATGACGTGTTTTCGCGGAGCGAAAACGTGATGCGCCGCCTTTGGCGGCGCATCATTTTCCCGAACCGCGTTCGGGAAAACATCACGTTGCGCGACGGAAAACCGTCGCGCAACGCATTATTGGTAGTAGATCGGCGCGGCAAAACCTGCGCCCGTCGGGAAGGTCAGCGTCGAGTCCGTCGGCGTCGCAAGTCTTTCGACCGGCAGGACGAAATCCTTGCCGCAGCTGACGAAGGCGTCCGCCGTCGCGACGTAGACCTTCTTGCCGCTCTCGGCGGTCGTGGCGTTGAGCCGGAGCGGAACGACGTAACGATCGTCGTCGAGATCGGCGTAAACGATCCCGCCCTTGCCGTCGGACGTCGCGGTAAAGAGAAGGTTCGCCGGCGCGCGCATCGGCATCTCGCCGACGTCGGTTTTGAGTTTGTACGCCGCGACGCCGTCGAAATAAACGGTGATCGTCACGACGTATTTCGCCCTGGTCGCGCCGGCGGTCGCGTCCTTTTTCAGAGCCGTCGCGTTGGTCAGTTCCTCGCGGATCCGGATCCCGATCCGGTGCCAGCCGTACTCGGGAGCGTTCCGATTGGCGCCGCCGATATTCGGGTAATCGGCGTAGTCGCCGCCCTCCTCCATGATCTTTGAGGGAGTAGTCACCTCGTCGTCGGAGACGGGATTTTTGAAATTGTCCCCCGTGCCCTCAAATCCCCCGGCGTAGGCGCACCAGGCGCCAGAAACGCCGTCGTCGGGCGACCAGAAAATGATCGTCTCGGTATTCAGCCGGGTGAGCGCGTAGGTCCCGCGCTCCGCGTCGAAGTTCCGCATCGTCCGGTTGTAAAAAACCGAATACTCGATCAGAAGGTCGTTTCCGGCAGAGTCGCCCGCCGTCGGATAGAAGTGCTTGCCCCGCATCGCGTCGACGACGCCGATTTTCTCGGACTGATACGCCCCCGCCGACGCGTCCGTAAAGGTCGCGACGTCCGGCGTAAACCGGATCGTCTGCTCGACGAACCGTCCGCAATCGGTGCAGACGCCGTTCCGGCTCCCGTCCGCCGGATCGAGCAGAGTGGGTTGGCGCGTCACGGTCCAGTCGGCTCTGTGCGCGTCGGGGTCGATCGGAATCTCGGCGATCGTGTCCGCGATAAAATCGCCGCAGACCGCGCAATACCTGACCTCGATCCCGGGGCACGAGCAGGAGGGCGCCTCGACCAGGGTGAAGGCGCTCTCGGGCGTGTGCGTATGTCCCTCGGGGACCGTCGGCATCGTGTTTTTGGCTTCGCTCGGTGTCGTCTTCAGGATCCGGATCACGGCGTCGAGATTCGCCGCCGGAATACCAACCGTATCTTTCAGATAGTTATAGACCTTTTTCGCGTAGGTCTCGCCCGTCGCGTTTTTCAGGGGCGTTACGTACTTGTTCTTAATCATGCTCGACGTTCTGTCGCCGCCGATATCGCCGAAGTTGGTCATCAGATAGTCGCGCAGAAGGTCGTCCTCGGACACCCCGCACAGACCGTTGATCAGCCAGGACAGAAGCCCCGTGCGGTCCGCCCCCGCCGCGCAATGGTAATAGATCGGGTAGTTGTCCTCGTTTGCCAGCGCGGCGAAGATCTTTTTGAGATCCGAGCGGAGCGTCGCGTTGGTGACGTCGATGCTGGAGTTCAGCGGAAGCCACAGATACTGCACGCCGTCGCCGAGCGCCGATCGGGTCGCGGAACCCGTTTCGCTTTTCGTGCGCAGATCGATCTCGGTCCTGATCCCGAGCGTCTGGAGCATCGTTTTGATTCCCTCGTCGGTGATCAGGATCTCGGTCCCTTCCTTGTCGAATCGCCCGCCCCGGTAGAGAAGCCCCTGCCGGACGCGTTTGCCGTCCTCGGTTTTCTTGCCGCCTAGGTCCCGGACGTTGGTCACGCCGTCGACGTTGAGGAACCGGAACGACTTGTTTTCGGTGAAGAAGGTCCCCGCGTCGCTCCCGACGGTCACGCCGCCCTCGCCGACCGCCGTGACGTCCCAGTAATACCGCTGACCGATGAAGGCGTTTTCAAACCGGTATTCCCTCTCCGACCGCCCGACGAGGAAAGATCTCGCGTCGGACTTGTCGCTGTTCATCCAGATCCGGACGACGAAGTAACGAAGAAGCGTCTCCCCCTCTTCAAAATCCACGTTCCAACGGAGCGTGATCGGGGCGGGACGCGAGAGTTCGTCCTTCCCGTTTCCGTAACTCGTGGCGCTCTCGACCGTGTCGGCAAGATACGCCCTCTGGAGCTTGGTATAAACCGGAACCGCCGCGTCGAAGCCGACCGGAGACAGGGTACATTTCAGTACCGTTTCGGTTTCCCCCTCCGCCTCGGTCGCGGCGGGAACGGTCGTTTGGACGGTTTCTTCCCCGGTCCCGTTCCCGCAGGAAACGAGCGGCAGAAGCAGGGCGACGAGCAGCAGAAGGATCAGTGCTTTTTTCATCGGGTTCTCCTGTTATTTCTTCAGATAACGAACGTTGGTACCCTTAAAGAGCAGAATGCGGTATTCGCCGAGCAGGCGGCTGAAAATCCGATCGGAATATTTCGCCTGCAATTCCTCCTGCATCAGGTTGGTGCTGACGACCGTCGGCTTCTCCCGGTTGATCCGGGTGTTCAGCAGGTGGTAGAGCGCCGAAACCGAGAAGGAGTTGACCAACTCGGTCCCGAGGTCGTCGAGGATCAAAAGTTCCGCGTCGAGGTAGACCCGGCTCTCCTCGTCGTCGCCCTCCCGTCCCGAACGGAAACGGTCGTGCTCGTAGGCGGCGATCACGTTCTGCACGCTCTCGTATTTCACCTCGTAGCCCCGCTCGATGACCCGACGGGCGATCGCGGTGGACAGGTGGGTTTTCCCGAGCCCGGTCCCCCCGACCATCAGAAGGTTGGCGTAGGTCGGCGGCACGCTCTCGGCAAACTCCTTCGCCGCCGCGAGGTTCCGCTCCATCAGGGCGTAGTCCTCTTTGGACGAGCGGTAGTAGTCGAGCGAGAAGTTCTCGAACGACTGTTTTTCGATCAGATGTCCGATCCCCGACGCGCGGAAGCCCTCGAGGGTGAGTTCGCGCTTCATACACGCGCAGGTTTTCGTCCCGTCGTAGCCCGTGTCCTGACAGATCGGGCAGAAATAGCGGATCTCGGTGTAGTCCCCGGGATAGCCGAGGTGTTCGAGGATCGCGCGCCGCTCGGCGAGCAATTCGGCGTTCTCGCGGCGCAGTTTCTCGACCTTCTCGCGCACGCCGTCGGGTCCCGCCGTCGAGATCTCGAAAATGCGCTTCGCGGTTTTGGCGAGCGAGACGTCGATCGCCGCGATCTCGGGGCTCTTTTCTTCGACCTCCCGGCGACGCGCTTCCGCCGCTTCCTCCGCCATCCGGCGACGGTCGGCGATCCTCTGCCGCACCTCCCGTACCTGTTCCGCAAGATATGCCATATCCGGCTCCTTTCGGTCAAACGACCTTAGTCTTTCTTATTGTAACTCCGCTCCAGCGCGCGGGCGAAAAAGTCCCCGCTGTCGTAGGTCTGCGGGATCGGGTCGTGCTTCGGGGTCTTCCCCTTCCCGGCGACGGCGCGCTCGGCCCTCTCGCGTTCGATATAGCGTTCGATCTCCTCGACGCTCCCGGAGACCCCGGCTTCCCGCCAGACCTTCAGCAGTTTGTCGGCGTAAGCCGACGACGCCTTTCCGGTCTTGTTGACCGTCTCGTCGTAGGCGAAGCCGATCACGTCGAGCGAAAACTTCTCGTCGGCGATCCAGCGCGTGAAGCGCTTCTCCTCGTCCTTTGACAGGGCGCGTTCGCCGATCCCGAAGAGTTTGCGGATCTGTCCGATCCCGCTCGCCGCCGCCTCGCGGCGCGAAATGTACGCCTCGAGCTGCGGGAGCGTTTCGACCCCCTCCGAGACGAGCGAAAACGCCGTGCGTTCGACGTAGCGGAGCGAGGTCTTCCCGCGATTGCGGCACCACGAGATCAGGGTGACGAGGTACGCGGGCTCCAGTTCCAACTGTTCGGAGAGCCCCGCGACGATCGCGATCTCCGAGGTGTTGAAGGTCTTGCCGAGGATGCGCTGCGCCTCGTCGATCGCGTCCGAGAGGTTGCGGCGGCGAATGATCCGCGCGTTTTCCTCCCCGGTCGCCGGTTTGAGTTCGTCGGAAAGCCGAAGCGGACGTTTCGGTTCCGCCGTCTCTTCGGTCTCGCCCGCTCCCTCGGAGAGGATCCCGGCTTCGCGCCAGTAGTCGAGCGCCGCCTCGGCGCGCGCGGGCGAAACCCCGGCGTCGCGGGAGAGGTGCTCAGCCCCGCGTTCGAGGAACGCGAGCAGGACGCGCAGATCGTCCGCAGACGCCTCGCGCAGGGCGATCTTGCCCGCGAGACGCGGAACGGTGCCGCGGATCCCGTCAACCACCTTCAGGGGGGCGGCGGTTTTTTCGTTCTTATCCTGTTTCATGGCGCTCACTTCATCCGGGAACGGATCCCGTAGCTCAATACCATCAGCGAATCGCCGAGATGCACGTTCAGTATGTACAAGTCGGGATACTCGTCGAGTTTCAGTTCCATATTCGCAAAGTTCCAGATGCCGCGCACGCCCGCCTCGGCGAGCCGCACCGACACGTCGTACGCCGCCTCTTTCGGGACGGTCAGGACCGCGATCTCGGGCTTTTCGCGCGCGCAGAACGCCTCGAGTTCCGAAACGTCGAGCACCGGGAGATCCGAGACCGTCTTGCCGATGATCGCGGGGTTGGAATCGAACATCGCGATCCGCTCGATCCCGCGCCGCTCGAACATATGGCTGGCGGCGAGGGCGCGTCCGAGGTTGCCCGCCCCGACGATCACGGCGCGGAAGCCGTCCTCGGTCCCGAGCACCTCCCCGATCTTGCCGTAGAGGAACTTGACGTTATAGCCGTAGCCCTGCTGTCCGAAGCCGCCGAAGCAGTTGAGGTCCTGCCGGATCTGGCTGGCGTTGACCTCCATCATCTTCGAGAGTTCCGCCGAACTGATCCGGTAAATGCCCTCGCGGAGCAGTTCGCCGAGATAACGGTGATAGCGGGGGAGCCGCCGCACCACGACCGGAGAGACCTGCGCGCGAAGCCCGCCGTCTTCCCCGTTTTTGTTCCGGTTTTCGTTCTTTTGGTTTGCCATATCGGTTTCCTTTTTCTTGATTTCGCCGTCAGTCGTCCGACGCCGATGCGTTCAGCGAGCTGTCCCGGAGGTTGCCCGCCAGATATTCGTGATACCCCTGCGCCGCGATCATCGCGGCGTTGTCGCCGCAGAGCGGCAGCGGCGGGATGAACAGTCCGACCCCGCGCCGCGCGGCAAGCGCCGTCAGTTCCCGGCGGAGATGCGAGTTGGCGGCGACCCCGCCCGCCGCGACGACGGGAAGACCCGGATAGCGATCGAGCGCCATCCCGATCTTTTTCGTGACCGCCCCGACCGAGAGCGCCGTATAGCGCGCGGCGAAGAGCGCGCGCGGGAGTTCCCCTCCCGTCTGCTCGAGGTGGTGGAGCAGGTTGATCGCCGCGGTCTTCAGCCCCGAGAACGAGAAATCGAGCGTGTCGCCCGGGAGCGCCGGGGACGGCAGTTTCATCGTCGGGTCGCGCCCCGCCGGGCTCGCCTCGTAACGCGCAAGAGAAGGCGCGTCGGTCCCGGTCGCCTCGCGGAACCCTTCGGCGGCGAGTTTGTCGAAGGCGGCGCCCGCCGGATATTCCAGCCCGATCAGCCGTCCGATCTTGTCAAACGCCTCGCCGATCGCGTCGTCGCGGGTCGAACCGACCGTTTCCCATTCGGTATAACCGTGCACGCGATAGATCGAGGTATGCCCGCCCGAGAGCGCGAGCGCGAGGAAGGGCGGTTCGGGGACGGGTCCCTCGCCCGCAAGATACGACGCGGCGATATGTCCCCTGATATGGTCGACCCCGACGAGCGGGATCCCGTTCGCCGACGCCAGCCCCTTCGCGAAATTGACCGCGACGAGCAGCGCGCCGATCAGTCCCGGGTGGTCGGTCACGGCGATCAGCCCCACGTCGGAGAGGGCGATCCCCGCGCCCGAAAGTGCCTCGCCCGTGATGCGCGAGATGACCTCGACGTGCGCGCGGCTCGCGATCTCGGGGACCACGCCCCCGTAGAGCCGATGCACCGGGATCTGCGACGCGACGATATTCGAACGGACGAAAAGCCGCCCGCCGACCTCCTCCACGACGGCGGCGGAGGTCTCGTCGCAGGAGGATTCAAAGCCGAGTATGAACATAGTTAAGTGGTCTCCTTCGGGCGCCCGATCGTCATAACGAGCGCCGCTTCGGTGGGATCGCGATAGTAGTTTTCACGCAGGAAGATCTCCCGAAAACCGACCGAGCGATAGAGCGCGATCGCCGCCTCGTTCGATTCACGCACCTCGAGGAAAAGCGAGTAGACGTCCCGCTTCTCCGCTTCGCGGAAAAACGTCTCGAGGAGACGCCGACCGTATCCCCGGCGCCGCGCTTCGGGCAGGACGGCGACGCGGTAGAGTTCGCCCTCCGGCGGAAGAAAGCCCGCGAGCAGATAGCCGACGGGATCGTCGCCGTCGAAGAGAAGCAGAGACAGGGTGTGGGGCGCCTCGAGGTGACCCCTCAGCGCCGCTTCGCGCCACGGAACGGAAAAGGACGCGGTTTCAAGGGTCGCGAGCGCCGCGAGATCGCCGTCGACAGCCGGACGGATCAGGACGTTCATTTTTCCATCTCCGAAACAAAGCGTTTCAGAAAGGCGCGGAACTCTTCGCCGGTCTCGGGGTGAAGCACGCCGGCAGCGACGTTTGCCATCAGAAACCCGACCTTCGACCCGAGATCGTAGCGGTCGCCCTCGAACTCGAGCGCCGTGATCCCCCCTTCGCGCGCCATCTTCGCCATCGCGTCGGTCAGTTGGATCTCGCCGCCCGCGCCGGGAGAAAGCTTGTCGATGATATCGAACACGTCGGGGGTCAAGAGCACCCGCCCGAGCACCGAGAGATCGGAGAACTCCTCGCCGGGCTTCGGCTTTTCGATCATATCGTCGCAGAAGAAGGCGGTCGGGTCGCCCTCGATCGGCGCCACCTTCAGCGAACTGTATTTGCGGATCCACTCGGGCGAGACGCGCTTGGCGCCGACGACCGGGCGCCCGTACTTTTCGTAGGCGTCGATCAGCTGGCGGACGACCGGGGTGCGCGAAAAGATGACGTCGTCGCCGTAGAGGACGGCGAAGGGCTCGTTTCCGACGAACGCCCGGGCGCGCCCGATCGCGTGTCCCAGTCCCTTGGTCTCCTTCTGGCGGAGAAAGGTGACGTTCGTAAGATCCGCGTAGCGGCGGATCGCGTTGATCGCGTCGGTCTTTCCCTTCGCCGAGAGCGCCGCCTCGTATTCGGGGGAGTAGTCGAAGAAGTCCTCGATCGCGTCCTTGTCGCGGTTGGTGATGATCAGAATATCGGTGATCCCGCTTTTCGCCGCTTCCTCGACGAGGTAGGCGACGGCGGGGAGATCGACGATGGGAAGCATCTCTTTCGGAACGGAGTGTGAGATCGGAAGCATCCGCGTCCCGAGCCCGGCGGCGGGTATGACCGCCTTGGTGATTTTCTGCATAGAATCCTTCTTTCCCGGGACGTTTGTCCCGCTCCTCCCGGGCGCGCGCCCGGGGAAAGGGTATACCGACCTGAATTATATTATACACGCTTCCCTCTTTTCCGTCAAGTACGGACGGCGGTTTTTTGGGTTTCCCCGCGCGCGGGGCTTGCAAAAGGGCGGCGGGTTGTGCTATACTGGAGAGGAAGAAAACGGAGACAAAACGGGGGGAACGACCGATATGATAAGCGAACGCGACGTCTTTTCGATGATGGAGGGCTTCGGCGTCCCGCGCACGGCGAAAGTGACGGTCCGCGCCTCGATCAAGTCGATCGGCGGGATCGAAGGGGGCGCCGACGGGCTGATCGACGCCCTGAAAAACTATCTGTCGGACGGGCTTCTGCTCGTGCCGACGCACACCTGGGCGACCGTCACCCCCGCGAACCCGGTCTACGACGTCCGGCACACGCCTCCCTGCATCGGGACCCTCGCCGACGCCGCGGCGTTCCGCCGCGACGGGTTCCGCTCGCTGCATCCGACCCACTCGATGACGGGATTCGGGCGGGAAGCCGAATCCTACCTCGCGGGCGAAGAAAACGCCAAGACCCCGACCCCGGTCGGCGGCGCCCTCTCGCGGCTCGTCGAGGAGGACGGATACGTCCTGCTGATCGGGGTGGGTATGGAGCAGAACACCTTTCTCTGCGCCGTCGACGAGATGGCGGAGGTGCCCTTCCCCGGACATCTGTCGCGCGATCCCTTCGATATCCGGATCTACGACTACGCGGGGCGCCGCACGCTCGACCGCGGCTACCGCGCCCACGACAACGCCGGAGGCTCGCGCGGCTTTCCGAAGTTCAACCGCGCCTTCCGAGAGACCGGAGCGACGACGCCCGGAACGCTCGGAGAGGCGACCGTGATCCTCGGCAGCTGCCCCCTGATGGCGGACGTGATGGGGCGCGTGCTCGCGCGCGCCGACCGCGATCCCCTGCTCTCGAACGAAGAAATCACGGAGGATCTGTACCTTGACTGAAAGCGGCGAACTGCTCTACTACGAATCGCTCTCTCCCGAGACCGAAGAAAGGATGCGCCGGGACGAACGCTCCCGGACGCTGTCCCCCTACGCCGCGCCGGACTCCGCCGCGATCCGTCGGCGCGACCTTCCGACCGACCGCCCGAACGTCTGGCGCACCCCGTTCATCCGCGACGTCGACAAGATCCTGCATTGCCCCTTCTACAACCGTTACGCCGACAAAACGCAGGTCTTTTCGCTCTACCTTAACGACGATCTGACCCGCCGTTCTCTCCACGTCCAACTCGTTTCGCGGATCGCGCGGACCATCGGGCGGGCGCTCCGGCTGAACCTCGATCTGATCGAGGCGATCGCGCTCGGGCACGACATCGGGCACACGCCGTTCGGGCACGCGGGGGAGGAATACCTCGACCGCTGTCTTTTTGAAAAAGCGGGACTGCACTTCGCCCACAACCTGCAGTCGGTGCGCGTACTGGACGCGGTGTTTCCCTACAACGTCACGATCCAGACCCTTTCGGGCATCGCCTGCCACGACGGCGAACTCGAACTGTCCGAATACCGTCCGCGCCCCATGACCGATTTCGACGCGTTCGACGCAGAGATCGCCGCGTGCGAGAAGGACAAGTCCGCGATCCGCCGCCTGATCCCCTCGACGCTCGAGGGCTGCGTGATGCGGATCTCGGACATCATCGCCTATCTCGGAAAGGATCGGCAGGACGCCGAGCGCGCCCGTCTCTTCGACGGGGAGTTCCCCGACGGCTCGATCGGGAGCCGCAACGCCGAGATCATCAACAACCTGATCGTCAATATCATCGACAACAGTTACGGCAAGGACTGTATCTCGATGGACGAAACGCACTTCAAAGCCCTCTCCGACGCGAAGCGGATCAACTACGACGTGATCTACAAGAACCGGCAGGTGCGCGACGAAATGGAGAACTGCGTGCGCCCGATGATGGAGGAACTCTACGACCGCCTGCTCTCCGACCTGACCGGAAAGCACTACGCCTCGCCGATCTATACCCACCACATCCGCTACGTGAACGAGGCACACTACCGCCGCCCCGTCCCCTACGAGGAGGGGGAGCCGAACCGGATCGTCGCGGACTATATCGCGAGTATGACCGACGACTATTTCGTGGATCTGTACGCGTATCTGTTCCCGGACAGCAAAAGGCGGATTAACTACAAGGGTTATTTCGACTGAACCAAAACGCGGGCGCGCCGAGGCGCGCCCGCAGCGATACGCCCCCCCTCGGAGGGCGTGAACGTTACCGGAAAAGAACGACGAAAAATGTAAAAAACCCGTTGCGCGAAAGCGTTTTTTCTGCTACAATAAAGAGTGAAAAAAGACGGAAGGGGAACGCACCATGGCTAAAACCGTAAAAAGCACGGTCAAGCGGCAGGTACGTCGGACGGCGAAAGCCAACCCGGCGGCGGTCGCCGCGCTGATCGTCGCGCTGGCGATCGGGCTGGTCGCCGGCTATTTGCTCTGTACCTATCTGACCAAAAACGACGGCTTCTCGCTCAAGGGCGAGAAGGAGATCGTCGTCGCCCTCGGAGAGGAGGGCAGCTCGGTCACGGTCGCGGAGCCCGGCTGGACCCTGACGGCGCTCGGACGCGATGCGTCGGGCAAGGTCGAGGTCGAAACCGAACTGCAAAAAACCGAGGGCGGATATACCGTCCCGACCGACGAGCCCGCCGTCTACCGGATCGTATACCGCCCGACGCACTTCCTGTTCTCCAAATACAGCCTGGTGCGGACGGTCACGGTCAACGCCGCGGAAGGAGGCGATGAATAATGGCAAGCAAAGCAAGGCGCCTGTCACCCGCGCTCGTCGTATTCCTCGCGATCCTCTGCTTTATCGTCGGAGCCGCCGCGGGATTTCTCGGCGCGGCGCGGAACAACTTTCTGTCCCCCGTCGACGAGTACGCCGAACTCAACTCCCACGGCAAGGGCGGCTCGATCCACACGAGCACCGAGATCAGCGGGGACCTGCAGATCCACTTCCTTGAACTCGGCAACTACTACACCGGCGACTGCGTGTACATCAAGGCGGGCGATACCGACGTCCTGATCGACGCGGGGTCGAAGACCTCGAGCGTCCCGACCATCTCCTCCTATCTCGATCAGTACGTCACCGACAACAAGCTCGAATACGTCATCGTCACCCACGCGCACGAGGATCACTACGCCGGATTTGCCGCGAAAAACGGGATCTTCGACCTCTACGAGTGCGGGGTCATCATCGACTTCGCGCAGACCAACCAGAAGCCGACGGCGACGATGTACAAGAACTATATCGCCAACCGCGACGCCGAGATCGCGGCGGGCGCGACTCACTACACCGCCCTCGACTGCATCGAGCAGAACAAGACCGATTTCGAGTTGGCGGACGGGATCAATATGAAGATCCTTGACAGTTACTACTACGCCAACAAGGACAGTTCGGGCGAGAACAACCACTCGGTCTGTATGCTGCTCACCGAGGGCGAGAACAACTACCTGTTCACGGGCGACCTCGAGGCGAAGGGCGAAAAGAAGCTGGTCGAGATGAACGATCTGCCCGAAGTGGTCCTCTACAAGGCGGGGCATCACGGCTCGAAGACCTCGTCCTCGACCGAGCTGCTCTCGGTCATCAAACCGCAGATCGTCTGCGTCTGCTGCTGCGCGGGGAGCGCCGAGTACACCTCGACCGAGAACAACAAGTTCCCGACGCAGGAGTTCATCGACCGCGTCGCGCCCTTCACCGACCGGGTCTACGTCACCACCATCTTCGAGAGCGACGAGGACAAAACCTTCAACTCTATGAACGGGAATATCACCGTCTGCAGCGACGGAGAGAAGATCTGGGTGGTTTGCTCGGCGTCGGATCTTTTGCTCCGCGAAACGCCGTGGTTCGAGGAGAAACGCACCTGCCCCGCGGCGTGGCAAAAATAAATCAATTCACCAGTACGACGGCGCCGAGAGGCGCCGTTTCGTATATCCAGCGGCTGTCCTCGGGCGAGAGCCGGACGCAGCCGTGCGAGATCCGCGCCGAGAGTTCGCCGTCGAGGATCTCGTCCCCCCGCCAGGTGTAGAGGACCGAGTGGAGGAGATACCCGCCGTAGTAGTGGACGCCCCAGCGGCAGAGGTAGACCCCCTCTTTTCCCATAAACTCGGTCTTGTAGTCGGTCTCGTACCGCCCGCGCGGGGTCGGATGCGCGGCGTCGCCGACCGAGCAGGGCATCACGCGGATCACTTCCCCGTTTTCGAGCGCCGTCACGGTCAGGCGCGTCAGATCGACGAAAAAGATCCACGCGGGGAGCGGGTCGCCGAGTTCTCCTTTCAGAAAAGCGACGGTCTCCCCCGCCGTCGGGGTCGGCGGGATCGGCGGATCGGGGGCGAGCGGCGCGATCCGGTCCCACCCGACGACCGCCTCGCTGCCCGAGGGGTAGCGGACGCGGTAGGATACGTTGCTTTCCGCCGAGAGCAGCGTGACCGAGACGCGCCCGCCGCCCTCCAGCAGCAAGACCCCCGGCTGCTCGAAGGGCGGGAACAAGCGTGCCAAATCGACCGGCGGCTCGGTTTGGGGCGGCGCGGTCGGCTCCGGGATCGGTTCGGTCGCGGGCGGCGCGGTCGGCGCGGCGGCGACGTCGGCGGGACCGCTCCCGCAGCCCGCAAGCGACGCGACAAAACAGAGCGTGACAAGAAGCCAACCGATCCTTCGCACCCCACGTTCCTCCCGCTTGATTGATAAAAACAGTTTGCCCGCGCTTGCCCGAACGATACGCGACGGGCGGGCGCGGGATCTTCCTCTCTTGCATTTTTTCGTAAAAAGGTGTATAATATGGGTGAAATCAAGAAAAGGAGGGCAAAGATCATGTTGGGAGACATCGCTCCGTTCCGGATCGCCGGAAACCTGTACTTCGTGGGGACGCACGCCAAATCCTGTCACGTTCTCGCCACATCGCGCGGGCTGATCATGATCGACAGCGGCGGGATCGACACGGTGGACGCGATCCTCGAATCGCTCGACACCCTCGGCTTTTCTCCGAAGGATCTGAAAATCGTTCTGCTCACGCACGGGCACCCCGATCACGCGGGCGGCGCCAAGCGGCTTCGCGAGATATCGGGCGCCGAGGTCTTTCTTGCCGAAGAGGACCTGAAATACGTCGGCGAGGGTCCGTCCGGCTTCGTGCCCGATCGGTTTCTTCAGGACGGGGACGAGGTCGCGCTCGGCGACACCGTCGTCACCTGCCTCTTCACCCCGGGGCACACCGAGGGGTCGTTCTCCTTCTTCTTCGACCTCGTCGAGAACGGAATGACCTACCGCGCCGGGATGTTCGGCGGCAGCGGGGTCAATCAACTGAAAAAGTCCTATATGAACCGTCCCGACCGCCGGGTCTCGTACCTGATGCGCGGCGCCTTCTTCAAGACGCTCGACCGTCTGGAAGAGGAGCACGTCGACGTCACGCTCGGCAACCACACCTGGCAGAATAATCAGGACGAGAAGATGAAAAAACTCTTCGTTTCGCCCGAAAACCCCTTCATCGACCCGACCGAATGGCGCAAATACCTCGCCCGCGAGCGCGAGGCGCTGTGGAAGATCATCCGCGAGGAGACGAAGAGCGCGTTCGTCAACTACGCGCACCGCGGCGCGAGCGAAACGCGCCCCGAGAACACCATGACGGCGTTCTACGAGGGGGTCGCGCTCGGCGCGAACGGGATCGAGACCGACGTCCAGATGACGCGCGACGGCGTTCCCGTCCTTTTCCACGACGACGCCCTGCTCCGCGTGACCGGGGAGCCCGGCTCGATCGGAGACTATACGCTCGCGGAACTCAGGAAGTTCACCGTCAAAAAGGATGGGATGACCGACCGCATCCCGACGCTCGAGGAACTGCTCGCCGCCCTCTCGTGGCGCGACCTGACCTTCGCGATCGAGTTGAAGGGAGAGGGCGCCGAGGAGGCGGTCGCCGACCTCGTCTACCGCTACGGCGTCGACTGCAAGTGCGTCGTCACCTCGTTCGTCCTCGACCGCCTGCGCCGCATCCGCGCGATCGCGCCCGATCTGCGCACCGGATGGCTGAAAAAGGACTTTACCGACGAGGATATCGAGGCGATGCAGGCGGCGGGGGTCGACGAACTCTGCCCGCGCGCCGAGAACGTCACGCCCGAGCGCGTCGAGGAGTGGCACGCCCTCGGCTTTAACGTCCGCCCGTGGGCGGTGACCGACGACGCCCTGATGCGCGCCGCCGTCGACGCCGGCGCCGACGGTATGACGGTCAACTTCCCCGACCGCCTCGCCGCGTACCTCGGCGAACGGTAACGGTTTTCACACGCAAAAACGAACAGATGAAAGCAACGGCGTTACCCGGACCTGAACAGTCGGGGGAACGCCGTTGCGTCTTCCGCAAACTCAGGAAACGATCCATCGGTTCCTCTTTATCTGTTTTTCAAAACAAGTCCGCTTTTTCGAGCAAAAAGTCGATCAGATTGACGTGGAAAATCCCCTTTTCGTCATAATACGAATGCGGGACGTCGTTCCGGATAACGATCTTTTTGAAAAAGTCTTTCGCCAAAAGAAGCGACTGCAGCTCGGTTTGCGTCTTTTCCTCCGATTCCATTCTCAACGCCGACTGAACGTAAATTCTGCGGTCGGCGTCGTTTACGACGAAGTCGATTTCCTTTTGCACGTTGCAGTTCCCGGACCGGTCAGCCACAACGCCGACGTCAACGGAATAGCCGCGCCGGATCAATTCGTTATAAATGACGTTTTCCATAATGTGACCGGGATCGAACTGCCGGTAATTCAGCCGCGCATTGCGCAATCCGAGATCGGTATAGTAATACTTGTTCGGATATTTGAAATACGTCTTCCCTTTGACGTCGTATCGCCGCGCTTCTTCAATGAGAAAAGAGTCCGAAATATGCTTGAGGTAGGACGAAACCAAAGCGGAATTGACTTTTTCTTTTCTGATGCTCGTCAAGGCGTCGGCAATGTTCGTCGGGTTTGTCAGGGAACCGATCTGCGAAGCGATATAGTCGAGGATATCGTTCAGAAGATCCTCGCGTTCGATCCTGTTTCTCTCGACAACGTCCTTGATATAGAGTTCTTCAAACAAGCCCGACAGATACGCTTTCTTCTCTCTGTCGTCCGAGAGCAGAGCGATTTTGGGCAATCCGCCGTAAAGCATATACTCGCCAAGCGCGCGTCTGTCGTCCCCGCCGACGGCGGAATAATACTCGGCGAACGAGAACGGGAAGACGCGGATCTGCGTTGCCCGTCCGCGGAACTCGGTCGCAATATCCTTGGATAATCCCTTTGAATTGCTTCCCGTAACGTACACGTCGAGATTATCGTACGCTCTCAACTCGTTCAGCATATCGTAGACCGTGACCTCAATACCGCCGTTTTTCCGATCCACGACCTTGACGGTCAGCTGCACCTCGTCGATCAGCAGATAGAACCGCTTGTCCCGACGGGATCCGACTATTGATTCCACGTATTCGCAAAGCGTGATCGGGTTCCGAAATTTATAATTCTTCCTCTGATCAAGTTCGATCCGGATGATCTGTTCTTCGGAATTGCCCTGCCGGAGAAGATAATCGTAAAACAAATCAAAAAGCAACACCGATTTTCCGCATCTGCGGATACCTGTAATGACTTTCACTTCTCCGTTCCACATTGACTTGACGATCCGGTTTAAATACGAATCTCTCTTTATCATTTCGCACCTCATACTTCCGTCAAATCCGACGCTACTTTACGATATTATACCACAAGCGGTTAGCGTTGTCAACGTATTTATATGCTTTTTTCGCAAAGTTTCGTCAGATCCGACGCAACTTTTCGATATCTTTTCCGCTCATACGCCGCCGGCGTACTTCACTCGCGCAGCGAACTTCACCCCCGCCGAACCGTCCGGTTCGGCGGGGACTTCACTAAAAAAACCGCCCCCGGCGGTTTTTTTACCTTCGGGGGGTGGTTTTGTTTTTTCGCTTGTTTACAAGAGGTTTTCGTCGTAAACGGCGCGGCTGCCGCCGACGAACTTCGGGCGGGTGCGGGCGGCGAGCAGGATCGCTTCGCCGATCCGATCAATCGAGAGCCGGACGGGAACGGCGACCTTTTTCAGGTGCATCCCGATCAGCGTGCCGCCGATATCGAGCCCGGCGTCGGCTCTGACCTCCTCGACGAGGACGGGGGAAACAAAGCCGCGGTACGCCGCCGTGGCGAAGGATCCGCCCGCCTTGGGCTGCGGAACGGCGTTGACGGGTTCAAGCCCGTGTTTTTCGGCGTATTCCCGTTCGACGACCAGCGCGCGGTTCAGGTGCTCGCAGCACTGCGCCGCGAGGTAGATCCCCTTGTCCCCGATCGCGTCGACGACGGCGGAGTAGA
>CAMJDE010000005.1 GCA_946404295.1 uncultured Clostridia bacterium
TCCGAAACGCTCTGCTCGCGGCTGCGCTCACCTATTTTCTTCTGACCAACGCGTTGTAAAGGAGAACGATATGAAAAAACGGATGATGATTCGCGCTTTGGTGCTTTTGCTCGCGCCCGCGATCTTGATTCTCTCGCTCTTCGCCTGCGCGGGGAGACCCCCGGCGAGCACGACCGTCACGCGCAATCCCCACCAAACCGTCGAGCCGGTAGGGACGCCGCCGGACGAGCTGCGACGGGTTGCGGAAGAAAACCTGTTTTATAATATCGTTCCGTTTTCCGACCGTATGTTCAAAACCACATCCGGCGTCAACTCATCGTTAGAATTGACGGGCGAGACGACGGTGACAATGATGGATCTGTACGGAGAGACGCTTGCGGAGCGCAAGATCCGATTGGAACAAGGGCATCGCATCGGCGCGCTGACCGCAACCTCCGACGGCGGTTTTTTGTTCGTGATCGGCTTTTTCGATTATCAGATCGGTCC
Organism: uncultured Clostridia bacterium; assembly: GCA_946404295.1. Taxonomy (GTDB): domain Bacteria; phylum Bacillota; class Clostridia; order Oscillospirales; family CAG-272; genus UBA1740. Next base: position 487 of record CAMJDE010000005.1, read on the forward strand.
CGGTATCAACGCGGGCGACAACGGATTTGCCTCGCGGGTCGTCAAGTGCGACGCCGCCGGGGAGGTCGTTTTCGATACGGCGATCGATCAGGTGGACGGCAGTGCGCTGATGTTTTGCCTTGAGAGGGACGGGCGTTACTACTTGTTCGGGTCCTACCGCAAACCGGAAAATCGCCCGACTTACGGCGAAACCGACGTTTCCGTTCTGGTCCTCTCCGGGACCGGAGAGGTCGTTCGGAGCGCGTGTATCGGGGGAAGCGATTTCGATATGTTTTACGGCGCCGAGTTGACCGAGGACGGTTTTCTGCTTCAGGTGCAAACGCAGTCGACCGACGGCGACTTTCCGATTTCGACCGGAGAGACGGTAAGCGTGAGCAAACGGATGGAAGTGGAGTTGGACCAAGACTTAACGGTCAAATCGTTTCGCCCGTCCGAACGACCGTACGCCACGTACTCTGCCCGGGTCGGGGAAAAAGACGGACAGCCGATCTATCGGGGCGATCCGCTCTTCGACGGGTTCGACGCTGGAACGCCGACGGCGTATCTGGATTACGGAGAGTATTATTTGATTGTGTCCCAAAACGTGATCGGCGAGATCGAAACGCCACCCGAGGTCAGCGCCCGGCATTATTGTACGGAAACGGTCTATTCCGGCTACGACAGGGAGGGAAATCTGCTGTTTCGTTACGCGATCTTTCCCTGATCTGGTGTAACGGGTCTGCTGCCGATTGACGGTTTATAAAAGGAGAAAAGCCGAATGAAACAAAACGTAACAATCTCTTTCCGCGTCCTCTTATCGGCGCTTCTCCTCGCGCTGCTCTTTTCGCTCTTTGCCTGCGCGGGGGGAACCCCGACGATCACGACCGCCACGACGGAGCCCGACGACGGCAAGCCGGCTGCGTTCTGCGACGGGATGATCATCGATCGGTTCCGTTCGGTCGGGATCCCTCCGTGTGCGATCCCCGTCGGGGTCACAAAGAACGATAACGGCTATTACACCTCGGCGCCGCTTTTCGAAAACGACTATCTTTCGTACCTCACAGAATTGCGGAAGAACGGTTTTACCTGCGCGCGGACAAAAACGGGGGCGTTCCTCTTCCGTGACGATTGCGCCGTGTTTTTGCACAATTCTGCTTCCGCGTTTGAACTCAGGTTTTATCGGACCGGTGTAGGCGCGCCGAAAGACGGGGTTACGGTCGCAGAGATGAAAGAAAAACTCTGCCCGAAAAACAGTCTGTCGAAGGTCGCGTTTCATCCGATCGACGTCACCCCAAAGGGCTTTTATGAGCGTACCGGGGGACAGTTCTTCGCCGTTCCGACGTACTCTTTCGACGGTTACGCCGAGAGGGGGCAAACCGAGATGATGCACAGCGAGTTTAACGAGCGCTATTCTTGCGCAGTCTATTTCGTCCGGGGTAATATTGTCTCTCGGGTCGGAATGGAGCGCGCCGCAGTCGCCGACGTCGACGGGGACGGAGAGGAAGAGGTCTTTCTTCTGTCGAGCGGTCCGACGAGCGGGTTGCCCAGTATCGTCTTGACGATGATTGACGGGGAAGACGCTGTCGGTTGGTTTTTCGACTTCGGTATCGTTCCGGGAGCTCTGTATTTTACCGAGCAGGACGGAAACTTGTTCATTCGCGACGAGGCGCAACACTCCGAAACAGAGTACCTGTACGAGATCCGCTTGGATCAGCGCGACGGCGAAACCGCCGTTTCGCTTTTTCTCCAAAAAGAATCCCGGCGTATCGATCCCAACGGAACGTGGCCCTTTCGGTTGGAGTTCGATCCGTAAACGTTCCGCCTTGTTTTTTTCGTCGAATTGTGGTATACTGGATTTACAAAAAAAGCAAGGGGTCAATATGGAAAACAACGAGATCCGCGCCTATCTTGAAAAAATGAAGTTTTGCCGGCTGACCAGAATCAGATGCGCGTGTGAAATGCTTGTGTTTGATTTCGGTTCCTGCGGTCTTCACGCACAGAACTACACGCGTACCACCAAAAACGGAAAAATACTTCTGACCACTCTTGATTATCTGAGTTGGGATCGGGAAAACGACGAAAACAACGACGAATGGCGCAACCTCGATCGGTATCGGGACGAGATCGTCGGAGGCGTCGTTTCAGACGTCCGGTTGAACGAATTGAACGATCTGACCGTCACGCTTGATAACGGCGCGACGATTGAGTGCTTCGCCGCGAACGGGGAGACGACCTATGACGAGGAACTCGAGTTCTGGCGGGCACTGTTCGACGTAGACGAGACGATCGTCACGCATATTGTGGCGACCAACGTTTCTTTGGACGTGGTAACGAACGTAGAGGAGACGGATTCCAAAGAATGAAAAAACTCCTTTTGTTCGACTGCTTCGGGGTGGTGATGCGCGAGGTCGCGCCGTATTGGTTCCGGCGGTACTATACCGACGAGGAAGCCGACCGGATCAAGGAAAGTATGATGCACGACGGCGACGTCGGGGCGGTGCCGGACGACGTTCTTTATCGGCGGCTCGGGGAGACCGTCGGGGCGCCGGGCGAGACGATCCGGCGGGAATGGGAAGATCTCGTGATCCCGAACGCCGAGACCATCGCCCTGATCCGCGAACTGAAAAGCCGTTACCGCGTCGCGCTGCTCTCAAACGCGATGTCGGGCTATCTTCGCTACGCGCTCGACAAATGCGGGATCGCCGATCTCTTCGATTTTGTGATCGTGTCCGCCGAGGTGAAACTCGTCAAACCCGATCCCGCGATCTTCCGCCTCGCCCTCGAACGCGCGGGGGTGGTTGCAAAAGACGCCCTGATGATCGACGACGTGGAGAAAAATCTCGACGGCGCGAAAGCCGTCGGGATCGACGGATACCTGTTCCGCTCGGCGGCGGGACTCCGCGACTATCTTGCCCGGGACACACAATAGAAAACGCCGTAGGCGGCTACGATTTCGCAGCCGCCTACGTTTTTATTTGACCGTCAGTTTTCGGAGATATTCTTTTCGCTCCGGCTCGACGCGGAAACTCTCGATCGCTTTTCGGATCGTTTTGTTGTGCGTCGGCGTCGGCAGGGCGCGGGTTTCCAGATACGGGAGCGTCTCGTCCCACCGCTTGGCGAGGGCGGTGGCGTAAAACCACGCGACCATCATGGAAACGTAGTATTCCTCCTGCGGGATCTTCGCCGGCAGGGCGAGGACTGCGGGGGCGAAGTTTTCGTCGAGGTAGTACGCCATAAGGAACCCGACGGCGGCGCGCCGGACGTAGGGCAGGGGAGAGGCGAGCCAAAGGCGAATCGAGGGAAGCGCCTCGCCCGCGTGACGGGCAAAGACCTTCGGGCGGAGGATGTCGGTCGTCGCCCAGTTGTCGGCGAAGGGGAGAAATCGGTCGACCTCGGCAAGCGCGGTTCCAAAATCGCGTTCCCGCCCGACAAGGATCGCGTGGAGCAGGTCTTCTTCGAGCGTTTCGTGCGGCAGGGCGGCGAGGAACGCCGCCCGCTCGTCGCCCTTGATCTCTTTTGCGAGCGCCCGGAGCGCGGGGAGCCGCACTCCGCGGATTTTTTCGCGTGGGACGGAGGGGATCAGTTTGGCTTGGAAATCCGCGTAGCCGGGCTCGGCAAGAGGAGCGAGTCGGTCGGAAACGGTCTTCATCTTACTTTTTTTCGTTCTGCGACCCGGAGATCAGCCGCCAGATCGCCGAGACCGCGCCGAAGAGCACGCCGGCGATCGGCCAGACGATCCAGGTTTTGTCCCAGTCGCCCGTCAGGAAACTCCAGGTCAGGTATCCGGCGATGGCGACGCACCAGTAAACCGAGGTAAGCGCCTCTTCGGTCTTATTCTGCTGTTTGGTCGCTTCCGACGCCTCGGTCTCGTTCAGCAGGAAGGTAAAACTCCCGCGCACGATCCCGACCCGCACGATCATATAGACGCCGATCCCGATGATGGGGAACATCAGCGACACGAACACCGTGAGGGTCCGGTCGGAGACGCCCATAGCGCCCGCGACGATCAGGGGCAGCACCGCGAGGATGCAGAGCACGATCCCGAGCGTCAGGCAGACGGTGTAGGTGTGTTCGTGCGCGCGGCGTTTCTCTTTGACCATACCCGACACGCCGTAGGCGGTCTCAAACCCCTCGGTATGCCAGACGTTGAAGCGGGAGGTGCGGATGCCGGTCACGATGAAGAGCGCGACCCCGATCGCCACCAATCCGAACAGGGCGGTCATCCCGACGGCGGCGGCGACGCCCTCGCTGATCGAGCCGCCGTACTCCGCCAGCCCGCCGAGCAGGATCAAGAGGGCGGGGCAGAGGACGCAGAGCAGGACGCCGAGCGCAATGGTCCGCGCGCTCTGCCGCTGGGTCGAGAGGTAGTCGTTGGCTTCCTCCATCGTGACGACGCGCTTGCCGCCGGGCTCGGTCGTTTCTTTCAAAGGCGCGGCGTCCTCGGGCTCGATTTCGTCTTTTAAAAGGTAGTCGGTCGAGACGCCGAAGAGTTCGGCGAGCAGAATGACCTTCGAGAGGTCGGGGGTCGCCTGCGCGCTCTCCCATTTCGAGATCGCCTGCCGCGAGACCGACAGTTTTTCGGCGAGGTCCTCCTGCGACCAGCCGTTCTTTTTCCGTTCGTTGATGATCTTGTCTGCGAGTATCATGGTATTCTCTCCTTGATGATCTGCCCGGTCCGGCACCTTGCCCCCGGGACGCCTTCATTCTACCACGGGCAGGGGGTCGGGGTCTACCAACCGGGGGTTGCAATTTGTAAAATCACGGTTGCTTTTTTCGGTTTTTTCGGTTGCGTTTGCCGCTACCGACCGTTTTTCAGCGGTTTTCGCGGATCCAGGCGAGCAGTCCGTTGTAGTCCATCTCGCCGCGCGCGACGGCGAACCCGACCCGCGCCACGTCGTCCACCGAGGGGTGGAGCCGGATCCCGTTGGTTTCGAGAAAGGTCAGAAGGACATACATTCCGATCCGTTTGTTCCCGTCGACGAAGGCGTGATTGGAGATCAGGGAATACCCGATCCGCGCCGCCTTCTCCTCTTTCGTCGGGTAGAGTTCTTTTCCGTCGAAGGTTTGGAACGCCGACGCCAGCGCGCTGTCGAGCAGATCCAAATCGCGCACGTCGGCGGCGCCGCCGGTCTCTTCAATCACAAGTTGGTGCAGGAGCAGTACTTTTTCACGGCTGAATCGGATCATTTTGCCAGTACCTCGAACGCCCGGCGGTATTCGCGCAATACGCGCGCCGCGACGAAGTCGATCTTCTCGTCGTCGGTCATCTCAATCGGCGCGTCGCTCTCCAGATCGACCAGACGGTATTTGGGTTTGTTGTTCTTGAAAATGATGATCTCCCCGGATTTGTCCGCCATCCGCGCGACCCGGGAAAAGTTCTGATTCGCTTCGGAGATCGAAACGATCTTTTCGGTGTTGATGTTCATAAAACCACCTCCGATATTATTATACATCAATTTTAGGATATTGTCAACCTATTTTTAAGACGACGTGCGGATTTCAGCGCAGATCGGAAACGAACGGGTTGGTTTTGATCCGTTAAAGCATTTCGCTCTGTGCAAAACCGTTTCCCGGTAAAACACATTTAAGGTTGAAACCCGTTCGTTCGCGAACGGGTTTCTTCTTTTTGTTCAAGTTCGTTTCCTATCCCCGTTCTCACCCTCTCGCGGTATGTATATACGGCTTCGGGGTGAGAATCGGGATTCTGCATCTGCCTCCGCCCGCCTGACGGCAGGGCTGGCGCAGGTAGGGTCAAGAGGGGACGACGGGCGGATTTCAGCGCAGATCGGAAACGAATGGTTTTTTGATCTGATAAAGCGTTTTGCATTGTGCAAAACCGTTTCACAGGAAAACGCATTTAAGGTTGAAACCCGTCTGCGAACGGGTTTGCCTTCCCCTCAAGGGGAAGACTTAAAACGAAGCAAGGGGAACAAAAGCAAAGCGGATCGATAAAGCCGCGTTTTTGAAACCGCGCGCGACGAGTCACGAGTCGCGCGCTGACTTCAACCCGATATTGAAGTTCTTTGCCGCGCTTTCTCCGAAAGAAAGCGCGAAAACGTCCCCCTCATCTCTTTATAAAAACTCCCCCGCGCGGCAAAGATTTTTACCGCGCGGGGTTGCGCGGGGGCGCGGGATGTGCTATAATAAACTGTAATCATATTCGTTTGACCGAAAGGAGTGGCAAACGGTGGCTGAAACGAGGCACGACGGATATATTTCTCCGCTCTCGACGCGCTACGCGAGCGCCGAGATGCAGGCGGTCTTTTCCGACAACTTCAAGTTCCGGGCGTGGCGGCGTCTCTGGATCTCGCTGGCGAAGGCGGAGATGGCGCTCGGACTTCCCGTGACGGAGGAACAGATCGCGGAGATGGAGGCGCACAAAGACGACGTCAACTACGAGGTCGCCGAAGCGCGCGAAAAGGAAGTCCGGCACGACGTGATGGCGCACGTCTACGCCTTCGGAAAACAATGTCCGAACGCCGAACCCATCATCCACCTTGGCGCGACCTCCTGCTACGTCGGGGACAACGCCGACGTGCTGGCGCTCCGCGAGGCGTCGAAGATCGTTCTCAAAAAGGCGGCGCAGGTGCTTCGCAACCTCAAAGCGTTTTCCGAGAAATACCGCGCCTTGCCCTGCCTCGGCTACACGCATCTGCAGCCCGCGCAGCTGACCACGGTCGGCAAGCGCGCCACGCTCTGGATGTACGAACTCTCGTCGGATATCGAGGAACTCGAACACCGCCTCGACAAACTGCTCCTGCTCGGGAGCAAGGGCACGACCGGGACGCAGGCGTCGTTTCTCGAACTGTTCGGCGGGGATCACGAAAAGGTCAAGAAACTCGACCGCATGATCGCCGACGACCTCGGTTTTCCCGGCACGGTCGCCGTCTCGGGACAGACCTACTCGCGCAAGGTCGACGCCAACTTCCTCGCTACCTTATCGGGCTTTGCCCAGTCGGCGTACAAGTTTGCGAACGATATGCGGATCCTGCAGTCCTTCGAGGAACTCGAAGAACCGTTTGAAGCGCACCAGATCGGCTCGTCCGCGATGCCCTACAAGCGCAACCCGATGCGCTGCGAGCGGATATGCGCGCTCGCGCGCTACGTCATCGTCGACGAACTCAACCCGGCGCTGACCGCCGGCACGCAATGGTTCGAGCGCACGCTCGACGACTCGGCGAACCGTCGGATCTCGACGGCGGAGGCGTTCCTCGCCGTCGACGCCATCCTCAATATCTATATGAACGTCACCTCGGGCATCGTGGTCTACGACCGCGTGATCGACCGCCGCGTCCGCGAAAAACTCCCGTTCATGGCGACCGAAAATATCCTGATGAAATCGGTCAAGGCGGGAGGCGACCGGCAGGCGCTGCACGAACGGCTGCGGGTCCATTCCCACGCCGCCGCCGCGCACGTCAAACTCGAGGGCGGCAAAAACGATCTGCTCGAACGGATCAAAGCCGATCCCGCCTTCCCGCTCGGGGCGGACGAGATCGACGCCGTACTCGACCCCGCGCTCTACGTCGGGCGCGCGCCCGAACAGGTCGACGAGTTTGTTTCAAGCGTGATCGACCCGATCCTCGCCCGCTATCCCGACGCCAACCTCGTCGGCGAACTCAACGTATAAGACAAAACGGAATATAAAGGAGAACGAAATGGCAACGATTTTGGAGGGAATGTCCCACACGTTCAGCGAGTATCTGCTGCTCCCCGGCTACACCGACGAGAACTGCATCCCCGCGAACGTCTCGCTCAAAACCCCGCTCGTGAAGTACCGTCCCGACGAGGAGGAATCCCCGATCACGCTCAGTATCCCGATGGTCTCCGCGATCATGCAGTCGGTATCCGACGACAAGATGGCGATCGCGCTGGCGAAAGAGGGCGGGTTGTCCTTCATTTACGGCTCGCAGAGCATCGAGGACGAGGCGGCGATGGTCGCCCGCGTCAAGAACTACAAGGCGGGCTTCGTCGTCAGCGACTCCAACCTCAAACCCGACGACACGCTTGCCGACGTGCTCGCGCTCGTCGAGCGGACGGGGCATAACACCGTCGCCGTCACCGAGGACGGCACCGCGAACGGACGGCTGGTCGGCGTGGTGACCGGGCGCGACTACCGCGTCAGCCGGATGACGACCGACGTCAAGGTCTCGACTTTTATGACCCCGCTTGAAAAACTCGTAACCGCCCCCGCCTCGACCTCTCTCAAAGAGGCGAACGACATCATCTGGGATCACAAACTGAACTCGCTGCCGCTCGTCGATGAAAAGGGACGGCTCTGCTACTTCGTTTTCCGCAAGGACTACGACGAACACAAACAGAACCCGCAGGAAATGCTCGACTCGAGCAAGCGGTATATGGTCGGCGCCGGCATCAACACGCTCGACTACGAGAAGCGGGTCCCCGCCCTGATCGCGGCGGGCGCCGACGTCCTTTGCATCGACTCGTCCGAGGGCTACACCTGCTGGCAGAAAAAGACGCTCGACTTCATCCGTGAGAATTACGGCAACGCCGTTAAGGTCGGCGCGGGCAACGTGGTCGACCGCGAAGGGTTCCTGTTCCTCGCCCGCGCGGGCGCCGACTTCGTGAAGATCGGTATCGGCGGCGGCTCGATCTGCATCACCCGCGAGCAGAAGGGCATTGGACGCGGACAGGCAAGCGCCGTGATCGAGGTCGCGGCGGCGCGCGACGAGTACTACCGCGAGACCGGGATCTACGTCCCGATCTGCTCGGACGGCGGCATCGTCCACGACTACCACATGACCCTCGCGCTCGCGATGGGCGCCGATTTCCTGATGCTCGGCCGCTACTTCGCCCGCTTCGACGAATCGCCGACCCCGAAACTCCAGGTCAACGGCACCTACGTCAAGGAGTACTGGGGCGAGGGCTCCAACCGCGCCCGCAACTGGCAGAGATACGACCTCGGCGGCAAGGCGAAACTCTCGTTTGAAGAGGGCGTCGACTCCTACGTCGTCTACGCCGGTTCGCTCCGCGACAACGTCGCGAAGTCGCTCTACAAGGTCAAATCCACGATGTGCAACGTCGGCGTGCTGACCATTCCCGAACTGCAGAAGAACGCGCGCATCACGCTGGTCAGCGCGACGTCGATTGTCGAGGGGAGTTACCACGACGTGACTTTGAGAAGTACGGCAAACATTAAGAATTAAGGCGCGCGATCGACGGCACAGACCGAAAAACAAAAAGGGATTGGTTTCATTATCCGTTGATGCTTTTCGCCGCGCTTGAAGATCCCGCAAAGTAAAATGCAATTAAGGTTGAAAAGCGCCCGCAGATGCGGACGCTTTTCTTCTTTTTATCGTATTTTTGTTTTTCTATCCCCGTTCTCGACCGCTCGACGTACGATTGTACGCCTTCGGGTCGAGAGCGGGTATTCTGCGCTCGTTCTCGCGTGCCTTTCCCGGCACGCTGGCGCGGTTAGTCTTTTGAAGATACCGAGACGGCTGGCGCGGTTAGTTTTTTTGAAGTTGCCGATGCCGCGCGGGGCGCGGCAAGGGTTAATCGCACGGGCAGTCGCAGTCGCCGCACATCCGGTCGACGGCGGAGTCGAGCGCGTCGGCGCATTTCTTGCCCGCCTTTTTCATTGCGCATTTCGCGTCGTTTCGTTTGAACCACAGCAGCGTTCCCATAGCACCCAGCCCCATCGCCGCCGCGATCCAGAGCACCACTATCGGCGAACAGCACTCCCGCCGCTTCTTTTTCTCTTTGCAAAGCATCATCATTCCAACCCCCCTTTTTTATCTTATTGTCCCCGCGAGCGACGGGATTATGCGGCGGCGATCCCGCCGTTTGACAAAAAAGAAAGGTTGCGTTGAAACTCTGACAGGTTTGGTGTATAATAGAATTGAAAGACGCTTTTTGAGTGGGGTGGATGATGAATATACAGGAGAAGTCGGTCGTTCGTCTGTTTCGGGGAAGCGTGTTGGACGTTCACGTGGACGCGATCGTCAACGCGGCGAACAAAAGTCTTTTGGCAGGCGGCGGGGTGGACGGTGCGATCCATCGGGCGGCAGGTCCCGCGTTGCTCGAAGAGTGCATAACCCTGAACGGGTGCAAAACCGGGGATTGTAAAATCACGAAAGCGTACGACATCACGTGGGCGAAGTATATCATTCACGCGGTCGGACCGCGCTTCACGGACGACGGGGTCCTCGAGAAGTTGTGGAACTGTTATTATCGCGCTCTGGAACTTGCCGCCGCTAACGACTGTCATAGCATCGCGTTTCCCTGCATCTCAACGGGGGTCTACGGCGTTCCGATAGAGTTCGCGGCGAAGCAGGCGCTGAACGCGATCGCCGCGTGGTTCCGCGACCGTCCCGATTACGCGATGGACGTCATTCTCTGCTGTTACAGAGAGGAAGAATACAAGATTTACACCGCGTTGACGTCAGGCGAAACAAGCGGCTCTCCGTCAGGAGAGGGATAAACCTTTGCGGGGCGTAAAAAACCAAAAGTTGTAGGGAAAGGAGAGAGACAATGGAATCGTACATCATCAACCGAATGTATGCCGGATCGTATTTGAATAAAAATATCGGCGGAGGGGAAGCCATCAATCTGCTTCACGCCGATGACGGGGTGAACTATTGCTTTATCAATCCCTACGGAACGTTCAGCTCGGAATACAACGATTCGGTGCAAGCCGTGATTCATACGCGTTTTTGCGAGGTGGGGTGTTTCGAGGTGATCGGGGTCAGCGTACTTGATTCCGACAGCCAACTAATCCACCCCAAAGGAAACACAAAAGCAGACAGAGAAAAATGTGCCTCCGAACAATTAAGAGAATACACAAAATCCCACCCCATTCGATACGGCGGCGTTCCGTATTTGGAGGAAGACGGGATTTATGCCAGCATTACGTTTAAGTCAGCTCGGTTACTCTATCCGACCAGACAAATCTTTATCCTTGATTCGGAATACGGCAAAGAGATCAGCGACAGTATCGTTACATACAAACTGGAAGACAAACGTTTCGGTCGGCAACCACTTCATATGATGGTGGACGATCAAAAGACCCCCTCTGCGTTTACGCAAATTGAGCAGATGATCGCCGACGAGGAATTGTGGGAAGAAAGAATCACGAAAATTGACGACGTTCAATTTAATAATCACTTTAACTTTTTGACACTGATTAAAAAAGAAGACGACGAACTTGCGTTTTCCAATATGTTCGGTTACTTTTTCAGCACGTTTCCCAATCTGTTTGTTGAGTTCGCGAGGGACTTTCTGAAAGCAGAAATCAGCGAAGGGTACGTAGTTAAAAGGGAGCATCACAATATCGACCTGTGGATTGAGGATGACGACGACGTTATCGTGATTGAGAATAAAGTGAAATCCGGGATCAACGGCGTGTCTCCCCGTCACGATTTCAGCAAAGACGGTTTGGTACAATCACAACTGTTAAAGTACTATCAAGACGCCCACGAATATGCGATTGCAAAAAACAAGAGGGAATCCTACTTCCTTTTCGTGCCGAATTACAATCACTTGGATCTGTCTCAATATGCGGGAAGCAAGCATTATAAGGTAATACGGTATGGAGACATTTATCGGTATCTTGTGTCGAAAAGTGTAAAAAGCCCTTATTATGGCGATTTTTGCAAGGCGCTTTACAAGCACACCAAAGACGTTCCCGTCGATTACAGTGAAGACCTTGCCAATCATTTGATCAGGGATATTGAGAGAAAGAAAAAGAAAATGCTCGGAACATAATCCACCTAACCGCGCCAGCAAACGCAAAAGCCATTGGAAACATCTTTTCAACCTAACCGCGCCAGCTCAAGTTATCAGGCGCGCGGGGGTGAGTGCGGAAGCCCCGCTCTCGACCCGAAGGCGTATATATATACGTCGAGCGGTCGAGAACGGGGATAGAAAAACGAATAAAAATCAAAAGGAGAAACCCGCTCGCGATCGCGAGCGGGTTTCAACCTTAATCAGCGTTTCACAAAGCGAGGAGTTTTCACAGAGCAAAATGCTTTAACGGACTTTAAAACGATTCCCTCGTTTTTCGGTCCGTGCCGCCTACCGCGTGCCGTCTGTCACCGTCATTCGACGGTGACAGACTTGGCGAGGTTCCGCGGCTGGTCCACGTCGCATCCGCGGGCAAGGGAAACTTGATACGCCAAGAGCTGCATCGCCGTCGCGAGCGCGATCGGCGCGACCGATTCGGGGCAGTCGGGGCAGAGGAAGGCGGTTTTCGCCATCTCGCGGAGTTCGGTCGTGCCGTCTTTGCCGGCGGCGAAGACGAAGAGGTTGGCGCCGCGTGCGACGACCTCCTTCATATTGCCGACCATCTTTTCGCGGATCCCGGCTTCGCTCGAGAGCGCGATGACGGGGGTTCCCGGCTCGATCAAGGAGATCGTGCCATGCTTGAGTTCGCCGGCGGCGTACGCCTCGCTGTGGATGTAGGAGATCTCCTTCAGTTTCAGCGACGCTTCGGCTGCGAGCGAGGCGTCGAAGAGCCGCCCGATGAAGAACATATCGTTCTTTTCGGCGATCTCTCCCGCGATCTTTTTCAGTTCCTTTTCGCGGGCGATGATCCCGGCGATCTCGCGCGGCAGATCGACCGTCAGAGCGGTCGTATAGGCGCGGGCTGTGGCTTCGTCGACCGTCCCGCGGACAAGCCCGACCCAGATGCCGAAGAGGGTCATCAGGGCGGACTGCACGGTGTACGCCTTCGTACTGGCGACGGCGATCTCTGGTCCCGCGTAGGTGTAGAGCACCGCGTCAGATTCGCGCGCGACGGTCGAGCCGACCGTATTGACGATCCCGAGCGTGAAGGCGCCGGCGGCTTTCGCCAGCCGGAGCGCGGCGATGGTGTCGGCGGTCTCGCCCGACTGCGAGATCAGGATCACGAGTTCGTCGGGCTCGATCACGGGGTTGCGGTAGCGGAACTCGGACGCGATCTCGGACGACGCGCGAACGCGCGAAACGCGCTCAAGCACCGCGGCGCCGGCAAGCCCGGCGTGGTAGGCGGTCCCGCAGGCGACGATCCGCACCGAACGGATCGCTTTGACGCGCTCGGGCGAGAGCCCTTCGGGCAGGAAATCGGGAAGCCCGTCGGTGATGCGGGGGAAGAGCGTTTTCTTCACGGCGTCGGGCTCTTCGCAGATCTCCTTGTGCATAAAGTGGGCGTGCCCGCCGCGCATCGCGGCGGCAAGATCCCACGTCGCGGTCTGCGGCTCGCGCACGACCTCCGACCCGTCGGGACGGTAGACCGTCACGCTGTCGCGGGTGATCTTCGCGACGTCGCCGTTCTCGAGCGCGAGGTAGCGACGGGTATAGCCGAGGATCGCCGTCACGTCGGAGGCGATCAGGTTCTCGTTTTCGCTCAGCCCCACGATCAGCGGGCTGTCCTGCCGCGCCGCCCAGATCTCGCCGGGCATATCGGCAAACAGGATCCCGAAGGCGTAGGAGCCGCGGATCTTTTTCAGGGCGTTGAGGATCCCGGTCAGCCGGTCGCCCTCGCGGGTGCAGGCGTCGATCAGGAGCGCCGCCGCCTCGGTGTCGGTGTCCGACTTGAACTTGTAGCCCGCGTTCTCGAGTTCGAGTTTCAGTTCGCGGCAGTTCTCGATGATGCCGTTGTGGACCAGCATCAGGCGTTCGTTGCCGTGCGGGTGCGAGTTGGTATCGGTCGGCGCGCCGTGGGTCGCCCAACGGGTGTGTCCGATCCCGCAGCGGGTGTTCACGTTTTCTTCGTTCGCGAGCTTGTTTTCAAGGCAAGCGATCTTGCCCGCCGATTTGACCGAACGGAGCAGACCGCCCTTCTCAAAGAAGGCGATGCCCGCCGAGTCGTAGCCCCGGTATTCCAGGGCGTGAAGCCCGCCGAGAATAACGGCGTCGGCTTTTTTCGGACCGGTGTAACCGATGATTCCGCACATAAAAAGTCTCCTGTAAAGAAATCAGATTTTGCGGGGAACGACGACGCCGTCCCCTTTGAAGATCGAGCGTTCGGGGAGATAGCCGCGAACGCGGGAAAGCGGATAAACGATGCAGTCGCGCCCCACGACCGAACCCGGGCAGAGCACGCTGTTGCAGCCGACGTCGCTCCCGTCGCCGAGGATCGCGCCGAGTTTGCGCAGCCCGGTCTCGATCGTCTCGTTTCCGTCGTGAACGTTGACGTTGCCCTTGTCGCTCCGGAAGTTGGACGCGACGACGCCCGCGCCCATGTGCGAGCGGAAACCGAGGATCGAGTCCCCGACGTAGTTGTAGTGGGGGATCTGCACGTTATCGAAGATCACGGCGTTCTTGATCTCGGTCGAGTTGCCGACGACGCACCCCTCGCCGACGAGCGCCGAGCCGCGGATGAAGGCGCAATGGCGCACCTCGGTTCCGGCTCCGATCACGGTCGGACCCTGAATCAGGGCGGTGGGGGCGACCTTCGCCGTCTTATGTACCCAGACCTCGGGGGATACCTCGTCGTACTCCTCGGGGGAGAGGGTCGCGCCGAGTTTGCGGATGAACTCTTTCAGTTCGGGAAGGATCTCCCACGGATAGCGCTTGCCCTCGAACAGGGGCGCGGCAAGCGTGTGAGAGAGCGTGAGCAGGTCGTCGATCTTCGGGATCGCCATATCGTTCTCCTGCGGCGTCAGCCGTTTTCGTTCTTTTTCGCGGGCGTTTTTCGGTGCGCCCGACTTGTATGAGCTCTTATAATTATACTACTTATACGGGCGTTTGTCAACAACGAAACGGACGCCCCGTTCGGGACGCCCGCCGGATCATTCGATGAAAAGCAACTCGCCCGCAAGATGCCTGTCGAAGCCGCCGACCGTCTCGCGAAGAACGCCGTCCTCTTCCTCGATAACGGTGAAGGACGCGTTCGGGAACCAGTCGGTTTCCGCCATCCGCTCGACCGTCCCGAAGACCGCCCGGCAATGCAGGCAGCGGATCGGGGTGGCGTGCGTGACGAGGAGGACGGTTTTTCCGCGGTAGGTCTCGACGACGCGGTCGAAGGCGCCGCCGATCCTCTCGTACAGTTCGCGCATACTCTCGCCGTCGCCCGGACGGCTGTTCGCGGGATCCTCGCGCCAGAGCCGATAGCCCTCGGGCGTGATCGACGCGAGTTCGTCCATCGAGCGCCCCTCCCACGAGCCCGAGTAGATCTCGCGGAGCGCGGGATCGGGCAGGATCGGAAGTCCGAGGGCGAGAGAGATCGGCAGGGCGGTCTGGATCGCGCGGATCAGGTCGCTCGAGTGGATGACGTCGGGGCGGGGAAGACCGCCGCCCGCTATGTAGTCGGCAGAGACCTTCGCCTGCTTCAGCCCGAGCGGCGAGAGGGGCAGTTCGCTGTGCCCGACGTAGATCCTTTGTCGGTTTCCTTCGCTCTGGGCGTGCCGGAGCAGAATAACGGTCGTTTTCATTCGTTTTTCGGTCCTTTCGGGTGGTCGTCTCTACTATTATACCCGTTCCGCGCCGACGGCGCAAGGGGGAGAGGGGCATTTTTTCGTTTCGGCGGATTCTTCGCGCGCCCCTTTTTTATTCCCCGGGGTTGCATTTTCCCGATCATTATGTTATACTTTAAAATAAGAAAATTTGTCCTCGCGCAAGCGAATCGGCTGATATAAGGATGTCACAGATGAAAAAAAAGAAGAACCGGGAGGCGATGTTCTCGGCAAGGAAACAGATCCTGAATATCGGATTTGTCGTACTGATTCTTGCCGTTACGTTCATCTTCCTGTTTAACAGTCTCTCGGATTTCAACGATCCGGGCGCTTATAAAGAGTTCCTCCGGACCACCCGCTGGTGGATTTTACCGCTCGGAGTCGTTTTTCTCGTTCTTTCGGTGCTCTGCGAGGCGCGCAACCTCGGAATGATCTTAAAGCTGATCGGTCACCGCAAGTCCCTCAAGGAATGTACCGTGTACGCCTCCTCCGACCTCTACTTTTCCGCGATCACCCCGTCCGCGACCGGCGGACAACCCGCCGCCGCCTACTATATGACCAAGGACGGCGTGCCGCTCTCGCAATCGTCGGCGATCCTCGTCCTGAACGTCTCGATCTATACGCTCGGGCTGCTCGTGATCGGGCTGCTCGCCCTGTTCATCCGCCCCGATTTCTACACCGGATTCGCGCCGAACGAGCGGCTCTGCTTCTGGCTCGGGATCGGGTTTCACGGGCTTCTGATCCTCGCGTGCCTGCTCTTTATGTTCTCGAAAAAGACGGTGCTCCTCGTCGGGAACCTCGTGATCCGTCTGCTCTCCGCGCTCCGCATCTTCAAGGACCGCGACGCGAAACTCGCCGCCTACCGCGCGTCGATCGCGAACTACCGCGCCTGCGTGCAGATCATCAAGGAGAACCCCGCGATCATCTTCCGTCTGCTCTTCTATTCGGTGATGCAGCGCGTGCTGCTGATGCCGATCACCTATCTGACCTTTCTCGCCTGCGGGGTCGAGGTCGGGTTTGCCGACACCCTCGTGATGCAGGCGTACTGCACGGTCGGCGCCTCCGCCATTCCGCTGCCCGGCGCGGTCGGGATTTCCGAGACGCTGTTCGTCGATATGTTTTCGGCGTTCCCGGCGTTCGAGGGGAAGAACTCGCTTCTGATGTACGTGATGATCCTGTCGCGGAGCGTCTCGGGCTATCTCGCGATCGTTTTCTGCGGCTATATCACGATGAACCACCATATCCGCTCGATCGTCCGCGCCGGCAGGACCGACGCCGAAACGGGCGAGGGCGCCGAGGTCGAATTGCCCGAGGCGGAAGAGATCGCGCCCGTCGAACCGACGGCGGAGGCGGTCGTTAACCCCGCCCCCGCGCATGCGGAAGAGTCGGCGCCGCCGGACGACGAGCCCGAAAGTCCGCCGCCCGACCCGGAGGACCCCCCGTTCGGGCAGGACGAGAGCACGAAAACGGAATAACGGAGCCACCGCAAAAAAGGACCGACGCGGGGCTCCGTTACATATCGGAGAAGGAGAAACGATGAAACTGCAAAATTATTCGATCATGCCGCTCTTCGTCGATAAGATCGACGAACTGTGCCGCGATATCGAGCGACAGGTGGGAGAGCGCGTCGCCCTGATGCCGCTTTTCATGATGCCGCTCGCCCCGGTCGGAACGCCGCCCCGGAAAGAGGCGGAGTACCTCTCGGAAAAATACGATCTGTTCCGAGACCGGCTCGCCTCTCGCGGGATCCCCGCCGGGATCCTCGTGCAGTCGTCGCTCGGGCACGGCGGGCGTTTCCCTTCGCCTTCCCCCTTTCAGAAGACCGTGCGGCTGTTCGACGGCGAGACGACCGACGTCTGCTGTCCCCTCGACCCCGCTTTCCGCGCGCATTTCCGCGCGGCGTTCAAGACCCTCGCGTCGCACCGCCCCGCTTTGATCATGCTCGACGACGACTACCGGCTGATGGCTCGCCCCGGCAGGGGATGCGCCTGCCCGCTCCATCTGGCGGAGTTCAACCGCCGCGCCGGGACCGAAATGACGCGCGCGGAACTTGCCGCCTACGTCGCCGAAAACGGGGAGAAAGCCCCCCTGACGAAGATCTTTATCCAAACGCAGATCGACTCCCTCGTCGATTGCGTCCGCGAGATGCGGGCGGGGATTGACGAGATCGACCAGACGCTGCCCGGCGCCTACTGCACCTGCGGGACCGGATGCGAGGGGGCGGCGGAGATCGCCGTGGCACTGGCGGGGAAGGGAAACCCCTCGATCGTCCGGCTCAACAACGCCAACTATACCGCGCCCGGCGCGCGCAGCCTGTCGCGCGCGTTTTTGCGCGCCGCCTGCCAGCGTGAGGCGCTCGGAGGGCGGGTCGACGTCCTGCTCGCCGAGACCGATACCTGTCCGCAGCTCCGCTACAGCACGTCGGCGTCGGCGGTGCACGCCCACCTCGCGGGCAGCATCCTCGAGGGCGTTCGCGGGGCGAAGCATTGGATCACCGATCTATTGAACGGCGACCTCTCGGACGGCGAGGAATACCGCCGGATCCTCGCAAAATACGCCGGGTTCTACGAAACGCTGTCCGACCTGGCGAAAGAGATCTCCCCGGTCGGCTGCCGGATCCCGCTCTCCTCTGTCCCGTCCTACTATTTCTCGAAGAAACTGCTCTATCACCCGTCGAACCGCGACTATAACCTGCACGCCTTCGCGCAGAAGGTGCTGGAACGGCTCGGTCTCCCGCTCTACTTTTCCGCCCGTCCGGGCGGGGCGGTCTTCCTCGACGGGGACCTCGCCCCGACGTATTCGGACGGCGAACTCGACGACCTCTTCCGCGGAACGCTGATCCTCGACGCGACGGCGGCGGACTCGCTTGCCCGCGCGGGGTACGGCGACCGGATCGGGGTCGGGGTCGAGGAGTGGTCGGGCGATCTCCCGGACGGGGAAACGCTCGATCACGACGGACTGCTCTGCAACGTGCAGATCAAGCCGCAAAAACTGGTCCCGCAGTCGGACGGCGTGACGGTCGATTCGACCCTCTTTCGGCAACTCGAGCGCGGCGAGCGCAAATTGCTCGGTCCCGGTACCACGCGGTTTGCGCGAGAGGGCGGAGAGACGGTGGTCTTTGCCGGAACGCCCGACGTCCCGTTTGAATACGGGCAGGCGTTCTCGTTCCTCTCCAAACCGCGGAAGACCCAGCTGATCCGACTCCTGCGCCCGACGGGGTGCCTGCCGGTCTATTACCCCGGCGACGCCGAGGTCTATCTGCGTGCGGGGACGACCCGCGACGGCGCGCTCTTCTGCGCCTTCTTCAATATCGGGCTCGATCCCGTCGAACGCGTGACGCTGACGGTCGAAAAGATCCCGGCAAAGGTCCTTCGCCTGACCCCCGCGGGAACGTGGGAGAACGTTCCGTTCGCGGTCGCGGGCGATACGCTGACGCTCCCGGTGCGGGCGGAGATCCTGATCCCCGAGGTCTTCCTGCTCCGCTGATCCCGCGCCCGCGTGTAATAGTAAGGAAGAACGCCCCCGTCGGGGGCGTTCTTCCGATAATATACCGCGCGGGGGTTCCGCGCGGTATGATATATTTGCGCCGACGGCGCAAATATTCTTTTGATACGCCCGGCGGGCGTATATCATACCCGCAGGGTATATCATATTGTCTTTTCGCGCAGGCGAAAAGACAATAAATCATCCGCGGCGCGGCGTGTATATCATTAAAAAAGCGGTGACTTCAAATCACCGCTTTTTTTACGTATTCTCGCCCCGGTCGAGCGCCTTTTTCTCGGCTTTTTTCTTATACATATCGGTATCCGCGACGCGGAGCAGTTCGTCGGGCGTGCCCGAGAAGTTCGAGTCGAAGAGCGCGACGCCGATACTCACCGTCAGACGGTAGGGCAACCCCTCTTCGTTCTGGATCTCCTGCAGCGCCGTGTGGATATCGCGGACCAGCTGCTTGACGTTCTCTTCGGTGAAGCGTTCGCCCACCACCATAAACTCGTCGCCCCCGAAGCGGCAGATCATGTCGTTCCATTCGCAGGTGTTCTGCAGCGCCCGCGCGACGAAGATCACGGCGCGGTCGCCCTCCGAGTGTCCGAAACGGTCGTTGATGGTCTTGAACCGGTCGGCGTCGATCATCAGGCAGTAGAGCGTGTGGTTATACGGGGTATGCGTCAGGAGCCAGGTGACCTGCGGCTCGAACGAGAAGCGGTTGCGCACCCCGGTCAGGAGGTCGACGCGCAGCAGGTGCTCCTGCTCGGCAAGGAACGAGAGGATCGCCGAGATCGAGAGACAGATCGGCAGAAACGACATACCGTAGGCGATCGCCTGAATGATGAAGGCGATCAGGATCGGCGGAAGGAACATCGAGAGCGCGAGGTACTCCTGTCGCTGGATCGGCGACAGTCCCTTACACCGGCGGAAGATCAGGCAGAGAGACAGCACGATGCAGGAGAGCGAGAGGATCATGTGGACCGGGTAGAGCGGACCGCGGACGTAAACGTTCTCTTCGGTGACGCGGAAGATCGGGAGCCACGGGAACGGGATCAGCGAAGCAAGGTTGATCTCCGCGAAGATCAGGTAGAGAAGCACCCGGCGTTTCCGCGTCTTCTGGGAGAATTGCAGGCGCTCGTCGCAGTAGATCAGCCAGAGCGGGGGGATGCACCCGATCACGGCGAAATAGAGCAGAAGGATCGCCGTATAGAGACCGCGCGAACCGGGGAAGACGTTTCCGTCGAGCGCCCAGGCGGCAAGATCGAGGAAAACGTAAACGGAGATCAGGATGATCATGATCCGGTAGGCAAGCGACGGCTTTTTCCGACGCGTGTAGGACCAACGGCAGAGCAGTGCGTGGAAGAAAAGGAACGCCAGTCCGAAGATGTCGAGGAACAAATTGACGCGGTTCATCCCGAAATCCTTTCCCGCGCCGAACGGCGCGAAGCTCGTGTTTTTCGGCTCGGGTTTTTTCGGGTCAAACCCGTCCTGCGCGAAGAAACACTTTTTTCTATTATACCATACGCAGATAAAAAATAGCAAGTTTTTTCATAAATTATTATAAAAAAAGAGGTCAATAAAGGGCGATTTGGGCAAAAAAGCGCCGCTTTCAGCCGAAAAAGAACCGATCCGGGCGATAGAGAGCGCCGCTTGTCGTCGCCGCTCTTTTTTGAAAAAACCCGAAAAAAATTAAAAAAACCTCTTGACAAAATCGGGGGG
>CAMJDE010000006.1 GCA_946404295.1 uncultured Clostridia bacterium
GTTTTTTTCTCTCCCTTGCACTTGTATTGTAAATCCAAGACAAGAAAGCGCGCGTTCCCCTTCCCTCGTCAATACATCTTGGCTCCCGCAGGGATGTGTGGATCAAGCATCAGGAGATGCAGTTTCTCCTCGTCCTCCTCTTTGTGGACGGCGGAGATCAGCATCCCGTTCGACTCGATCCCCATCATAGCGCGGGGCGGGAGGTTGACGATCGCGAGCAGGGTCTTGCCGACCAGCTGCTCCGGCTCGTAGAAGGCGTGGATCCCCGAGAGGATGACGCGGTCGGTTCCGGTGCCGTCGTTCAGGGTGAACTTCAGGAGTTTCTTCGACTTCGGCACCGCCTCGCACGCAAGCACCTTCACCGCGCGGAAATCCGATTTCGAGAAGGTCTCGAAATCCACCGCGCCCTCAAACAGCGGCTCGATCTGCACCTTCGAGAAATCAATCGGGGCTTCGGCGTCCGCCGGAGTTTCGGCGGGGGCGTCGGTTGCGGGGGCGTCGGCGGGCTTCTCCTGATCGAGCGGCTTCATCGTCGGGAAGAGCAGGACGTCGCGGATCGAGGCGCTGTCGGTCAGGAGCATCACGAGCCGGTCGATCCCGAAGCCGAGACCACCCGTCGGGGGCATCCCGTACTCGAGCGCGGTGACGTAGTCCTCGTCGACCCGCGCTTTGGAGTTCGGGTCCTCGCGGCGGCGCGCCTCGACCTGCGAAACGAAACGCTCCTTCTGGTCGATCGGGTCGTTCAGTTCGCTGAAGGCGTTGCCGAACTCGGTCGCGTTGATGAAGTACTCGAAGCGCTCGGTGAAGGCGGGGTCCTCGGGCTTCCGCTTCGCGAGCGGGCTGTTCTCGACGGGATAGTCGTAGATGAAGGTCGGCTGGATCAGTTTTTCCTCGACGAAGGCGTCGAAGAGTTCGGCGAGCACGATCCCCTTGGTCGCGTCGGCGGGGACCGGAACGTGGAGTTTCGCCGCTTCGTTTCGCGCGTCCTCGTCGGTTTTCCACGCGGCGTAGTCGGCGCCCGAATACTTCTTGACCGCCTCGACCATCGTCAGCCGTTCCCAATGCCCCATATCGATCATATTGCCCTGATAGGGGATCACGGTCGAGCCGCAGATCTTCTTCGCGAGCAGGGTGTAGAGTTCCTCAACGAGGTCCATCATCCCCTTATAGTCGGTGTACGCCTGATAGAGTTCGATCGAGGTGAACTCGGGGTTGTGCTTCGGGTCCATTCCCTCGTTGCGGAAAATGCGCCCGACCTCGTAGACCCGCTCGAACCCGCCGACGATCAGCCGTTTCAGGTAGAGTTCGGTCTCGATGCGCAGCACCATATCCATATTCAGCGTGTTGTGGTGCGTGAAGAAGGGGCGCGCCGACGCGCCGATCTCGAACGGGGTCAGGATCGGGGTGTCGACCTCGAGAAATCCCTTGCCGTCCAGATACGAACGGATCTCGGCAAGAATTTTGCTCCTGCGGACGAAGGTATCCTTGACCTCGGGGTTCATGATCAGGTCGACGTAGCGCTGCCGATAGCGAAGATCGGTGTTGGTCAGCCCGTGAAACTTCTCGGGCAGGGGGAGCAGGGACTTTGCGAGCAGGGTGATCGCGTCGCAATGCACCGAGATCTCGCCGGTCTGAGTCTTGAAAACGAAGCCGTGCACGCCGACGACGTCCCCGACGTCCCATTTCTTGAACGCGGCGTAGGAAGTTTCTCCCACGTCGTCGCGCTTGACGTAAAGCTGGATCTTGCCCGATCCGTCCATCAGGTGGACGAACGACGCCTTCCCCATCACGCGGCGACTCATCATTCTACCGGCGATCGAGACGGGGATCCCCGCCTTGCCCGCTTCCTCGTTGCGCTCGAAGCGGTCGAAATCCCGAAGGATCTCGTCGGCGTGCGCCGTCACGTCGTATTTGGTGATCGTAAAGGGGTTCTTCCCCTCTCCGACGAGCGCGGCGAGTTTCTCGCGGCGAACCGCAAGCTCGCTGCCCGGATTGTTGTTCTGTACCTCTGCCATTTTGCCGTATCCTTTCTGTCCTGTCCGCCGAGGCGGAGCGCGATTACTGCGCGCGCGTGACCTTTCTGACCTTCAGTCCGACCTGCTCGCCGGAGGGGAGTTCCGCCACGACGCGCTCGCCCGACTTCGCACCGATCAGCGCCCGCCCGATCGGCGAAACGTCCGAGATCTTGCCCGCGAGGGGATCGGCGCCGTAGGAGTCGACGATGTGATAGGTGATCTCTTTCTTTTTCTTCTCGTTGTAAACGACGACGACCGAGCCGACGTGCACGAGGTTGTGGTCGATCTCGCTCTCGTCGACGACGCGGGCGTTCTTGATCTTCTCCTCGAGTTCGGCGATCTGCATGGCGTTCTTCGCCTGCTCGTTCTTCGCCTCGTCGTACTCGCTGTTCTCCGAGAGGTCGCCGTAGCTGCGGGCGGTCGAAATGTCCTTCTTGATGATCTCGCGCTGCGCCTTCAGTTCGTCGAGCTGCGCTTTCAGAGCGTCAAGCGACGCTTGGGTGATGACCTGCTGCTTTTCCATCTTGTATATCTCCTTGTGTGTTTTTTCTATTTTACTTTTTTAAGGGTTGACTTTTTCGTCGAGATACGCGAGCGCCGCCGCCAGCTGCGGGTCGTTGTCGCGGTTCCTGAGATACACGCTGATCGCTTCCTCGTCCTCGGTCAGCCCGATCGTCCGCGCGGGGATGATCCCGACGCCGTCGTAGTTGACGTTTGTCGGGGGATTGTAGCGCGCGAGCGTGAGTTTCAGGTAGTTGCCGCCGCCGACCGAATAGGTGGTCTGAACGGTTCCTTTCCCGTACGTTACCGTGCCGAAAACCGCGACGTCGAGGGGGGCGATCCCCGCCTCCGAAGCGTATGCGGGATCGGCGTAGTCGCGGAGCGACGCGGTGAAGAGTTCCGCCGCCGACGCCGTTTTTCCGTTCACGAGCACGACCGCCGGGACGGTGATCTCGTGTCCGCCCTCGCAGTAGAGGACGGGGGTCGCGGAGCCGGTCTTGACGTAACCGTTTTCCGCCGAGATGGTATAGTCGGAGAGCGACTCGGAACGGTAATCGACGTAGGCGATCATCCCGTCGGGAAGCAGGTACGCCAGCACCTGTCCGACCGAGGAGAGCAGCCCCCCGCCGTTGGAGCGGACGTCGAAGATCAGCGCGTCGACCCCCGCCGTCTCCAGTTCCGAAACGGCGGCCTTGAACTGGTCGAAGGTGTGCCCGTCGAAGCCGCTGATATAGACGTAGCCGATCTCGCTGTCGCCGTAGTGCTCGATCCGCGAGACGACGGTCTGCTTTTCGATCGGCGCCCGCGTGACCGTCACGTTCGAAGGGACGCCGCCGCGTAGATACCCGATCTCAACGGTGCTGCCCGCCTCGCCGACGATCGCGTCGAACGCCTCGTCGTAGCCGTCCGAGAAGGCGATCCCGTCGACCGATACGAGCGCGTCGCCCGCCAGAAGCCCGCTCGTTTCGGCGGGCGAACCCGCGTGGACGAGAACAATCAGGGCGTTGCCGTCGGCGTCCTTTTGCAGGGTGACACCGATCCCGACGAAATCGCCCGCAAGGTCGCTCGAATAGGAGGCGTACTCCGCGTCGGTGAAGAAGGTGCCGTAGCGGTCGCCCATCGCGGCGATCGCCGCCTCGATCATCGCCTCGGTCAACTCCGCCTTATCCGGCAGGTCGAAGAGCGAGGTCGTATCGAGCAGCCCGAGCGCGGCTTCCAGCAAACCGACGTCGTATTTTTCGGGGCGTTTCACGTAGTTGGTACGGTAATCCTCGATCTCGGATCCGTAATATCCCGTGAGCGAGAAGAAGGTCGCGAGAAACACGACCAGCCCGGTCAGCAGGCACGCGAGCAGCGTGACGAGCGGGGAGACCGAACTCTTTTCGCTTCCCTTCCGGGTCGGGCGGTTCTGTTCGTTCATTCACCCACCGCCCGTTCCGTGACCGACGCGAGCGCCGCCGCCTTCTGGACGTCCTCTTCCTCGGTCAGCACGTAAATCGATTTCTGTTTGGCTTCCTCGGAGAGTTCGACGACGAGATCGGGGATGATCCCGACTCCCTCGTAGTTTTCCGAGTAGGGCGGATTGTAGAGCGCGAAGGAGATGGTGGTCGCGCGAGTCGCGTCGTCGCTTCCCCGCCGATCGGGTCCCTCGGTCAGGTAGACCTGCGTCTGCATGGTTCCTTTTCCGTAGGTGACGACGCCGACGACCGTGACGTCGAGCAAGCCCTCTCTTCCGTAGTCCTGCATCGCGCAGGTGAAGAGTTCGCCCGCCGAGGCGGTGTGTTCGTTGCAGATCACCGCGATCGGAAGCCCCTCGGGCAGCACGGCGTACCCGTCGCGCGCCGCGTCGTACTCGATCTGCCCGTTATAGTATTCGTAGTTGGCGAGCGGAGTGCCGTCGGGCATCATATAGTCGAGAACGTGGAGGATCGCGGACAGATACCCGCCCGGATTGTTGCGGACGTCAAAGACCAAGCCGTCGATATCGGGGTCGGTCTTCCCGTCTCCGTCCTCGTCCAGCCCGTCGCCGTCGGCGTCGAGCAGGGCGTCGAGCGCCGCCTTGAACTGCGGGAAGGTCGAGTCGTCAAACTCGGTGATCGAGATCAGCCCGATCTTCGGCGAGCCGGGCAGTAGTTTGCCCGACGCCGTGACCTGGATCACGGTGCGGCGGGTCATCGTCCGCGTGTACGGTTCGCCGTCCCGCGCGAAGGTGACCGTGACTTCGGTCCCCTCTTGCCCGCGGATGCGGTTGACGAGTTCTGCAAACGAGATCTCGTCGGCGGACGTGTCGCCGACGCCCTCGATCGTGTCGCCCGCGAGCACCCCTGCGTCGTAGGCGGGGGTGTCCGGGAAAACGGCGGTCACGGTGATCCTGCGCGCAACGGCGTCATTGGTGACCTGCACGCCGATCCCGACGTAGGTGCCCGCCATATCCGAGTTGTGCTCGGCAAGCGCCTCGGGATTCATATAGTAGGCGTACTTGTCGCCCGCGGCGGAAAGATAACACTCGCAGAGAAGGTCGGTCACCTCGTCCTCGTCTGTCTCGTCGATCAGGTCGTGATACGTGAGATAGAAGTCGGCGATCGCCGCCGCCATCTCCTCGTCGGTGCCGATTTCGCGGATATAATAACGCGAATAATAGAGATGCATCCGTTCGAGCGCTTTGGGCTTGAACGCGGGGATCTCTTCGTTTTCACTCAAAAGAGCGATCAGGGGCGAGGGAGCGGCAGGCTCGTTTTCTCCCGTCGTTTCGGCGGCGGTCTCGCCCTCCGTTACGCCCTCGGTCACGGCGGGATCGGTCGTCCCGGCGGTCGTCGAAGCGGGCGACGCGAAACAGCCCGCGAAAACGAAGAGCAGAGCGAATAGAAGAAGCCATACGGCAATCGTCCGCGACGCGGACCGAACGGTTTTCATAGAACGCCCATCCTTCCTTTAATCAACGGAGCCCCGGCGCCCGTTTGGGGGGCGTCGGGGTGTTTCTCCGTCATACTATCCGCCGGGCGGATCAGAACTTGGTCGGTTTGCTGGTCAGGTATTTCTTGACCATCAGCGCCACCTTGAAGGTGACGGCGTGCTCGAACTCGCGCAGATCCAGTCCGGTCAGTTTGCGGATCTTTTCAAGCCGGTAGACCAGCGTGTTGCGGTGGACGAAGAGTTTGCGCGAGGTTTCGGAGACGTTCAGGTTGTTCTCGAAGAAACTCTGCACGGTCATCAGGGTCTCGCGGTCGAGCGAATCGAGCGAACCGCGCTTGAACACCTCGTCGAGGAAGATCTCGCAGAGCGTGGTCGGAAGCTGATAGATCAGACGCCCGATGCCGAGGTTCTCGTAGCTGACGATGTTCTTCTCGGTGTCGAAGACCTTTCCGACCTCCAGCGAGATCCGCGCTTCCTTGTAGGCGCGCGCCAGATCCTTGAGCCCGTCGACCACCGAGCTGATGCCGATGCTGACCTTCGTGAAGAACTCGGCGTTCAGCGTTTCCGCGATCCCGGCGGCAAGCTCCTCGATCTCGCGGATGTCGGTGCCCTCCTCGACTTCCTTCACCAGAACGACGTCGGATTCGCCGATGTTGATGACGTAGTCGCGGCTCTTGTCGGGGAACATCCCCGCCACCATATCGTAAGGAAGCACGTCGGTCCAGCCGAAGAACTTGATGATCAGAACCACCCGGTGATCTTCGCCC
Organism: uncultured Clostridia bacterium; assembly: GCA_946404295.1. GTDB lineage: Bacteria > Bacillota > Clostridia > Oscillospirales > CAG-272 > UBA1740. The sequence goes on from CAMJDE010000006.1 coordinate 6,197, forward strand.
GAGAAGTGCAGTTCCTTGCTCTTGATGTAAATGTCGCTCGGCAGGATGTTGTCGAGCATGATGTTCTTGATGAACGAGCCCTTGTCGTATTTCTCGTCGTAGAGACTCTTGATGTTCCCGAGCGAAACCGAAAGCATCGCCGCGTAGCGGCCCGCCTCGGCGTCCTCGCCCTCGACGAACACGATCCCCTCGTTCTTCCCGCCGACCGAAATGAAGCGGTAGGTGAACCCGTCGAAGGTCGCCGCGTCGGTCGCGAAGGAAAGCTCCTCACGGATCCCCTGGCGCGATTCTCCCACCAGCCGCGGATCGCTGCAAGCGACGATCACGCCCGTCTCGTCGATGATCCCGACGGTACGGTTGATCGCGTCTTTCATCTGATGGATCACACCCTGATACAAACGGTTGGACATTGTCGTTCCCCCTTTGCACGTCTCTCAGTATTGGCAAGTCTGACTTATATTTTACATCTTTTTTTGTTAAATATCAATAGTCTATCGTAAAAAAGTTACAAAAAAACAAAAATTTTTTTAGCAAGATGACGAGTGCCGGGTCAGAGTTCGTAGCGGAACGCGAGGCAGGAGAGGGCGAAAAGCGGCGCCGTCTCGCAGCGCAGGATGCGTTTTCCGAGCCCGGCGAGCAAGAGCCCCGCGCTCTTCGCCCGCGCGGCTTCGTCTTCCGAAAAGCCGCCCTCGGAACCGACGACGACCGAGACCGTCTTCGGCGGATCGGCGGGAAGACACGCGGGCAGCGGGAGCGTTCCCGCCCCCTCGTAGCAGAAGAGCGGCAGATCGGCGCGCCCCGCCTCGGCGAGCGTTTCGTCAAACGAGAGCGGCGGGGTCACGGTCGGGACGATTCCGCGCCGACACTGTTTCGCCGCCTCGGCGGCGATGCGGCAGAGCCGCTCGGTTTCTGCCGCGATCTTCTCGGGGCGGGGTCGCCGCACGACGAAGGTCGAATAGAAGGGCGTGACCCGGACGGCGCCGAGTTCGGTCGCCTTCTGCACCACGGTCTCGAGTTTGTCGCCCTTCGGATAGGCGACGTAGAGCGAAATCGGGACGGGGGACTCTCCCCCGGCTTCCCTCTCCTCCGCGATCTCGGCTTCACAGAGTTCGTCGCGGATGCGGGTCAGGCGGCAATCCAGTTCGCGCCCCGCGGGAGTGCAGACCGTGACCGCGTCGCCGACCGCCATCCGGAGCGAGCGGGCGATATGGCGCGCGTCGGCGCCCGTGATCGAGACGGCGCCCTCGACGACGGCGGAGTCGGAAACGAAAAAGCGCGGCATCAGGTTCTCCCTCCCTTGATCAGGACAAAGCGGAGCGCGTACCAGTCGTTTTCGGAGATCACCTTTTCCTCTTCAAACCCCGCCGCCGCCATTCCCGCGCGCAGGTCGGAGAGGCGCGGTTCGATAATCCCGGAACAGATCAGGCGGGCGCCGGGGCGCAGAAAGGACGGCAGATCGGGCGCCATCCGGAGCAGAACGTCCGAGACGATGTTGGCGACGCAAAGGTCGTAGCCGCCGTCGGGTCTTTCGACCGAGGCAAGCAGATCGGAGACCCCGAAAAAGACGTTTTTCGTTTGGTTCATTTCGGCGTTCTCGCCCGCCACGCGCACCGCCACGGGGTCGATGTCGTACCCGCGAACGAGCGACGCGCCGAGTTTTTCCGCCGTGATCGCGAGAATCCCGCTGCCGGTCCCGACGTCGAGCGTTTTTTCGCCGCCTTCGAGCGTCTCTTCGAGCAGAAGGGTGGCGAGCCGGGTTGTTTCGTGCGTGCCCGCGCCGAACGCCATACCGGGATCCATTCTGACGACGGTCTCGCCGTCCTTTGCCCGGTAGTCCTGCCAGGCGGGGACGATGGTCACGCGCCCGAGCGGGATCGGGTGATAGTATTGCTTCCAAGATTCCGCCCAATCCTCTTCGCAAAGGCCCTCGCATTCGTATTTCCATTCGATCCCGGCAAACGAGAACCGTTCGTGAAGGAACGCGATATATTCGGAGAGGTTCTTTTCGCGCGCGACGAAGATTGAGACGGCGATCCTCGTCGGATCGGCGTTTTTGATGCTCTCGTCGACGAGATCCCCGTACATCCCCGTCTCAAAGGGAAAGTCGCTGTAATCCTCGATCATCAGCCCGTTGTCGAGCATCCCCATCACCGCCGTCACGGTATCCAGGTCGTCCCGCGACGCGCGGACGGTCAGTTTGGTCCATTCTGCCTGTCGTTCCATCGTTTCCTCTTTTCAACCCTTTGCCCGGGCGATATCGCGCTCGATCTGGCGGTAGAGTTCCTCGGGGCTGTCAAACCGTTTCTCGTCGCGCAGAAAGCCGAGCAGTTCGACCCGCGCAACTCTCCCGTAAAGGTCTTCGCCCGCGTAATCGAAGAGATAACTCTCGCAGTTGACGGTCTCCCCGCCGAAGGTCGGGCGCGTGCCGACGTTCGAGACGGCGGGATAGCCCTCTTTTCCGTCGAGGATCACCCGCGAGCGGTAGACCCCGCGACGCGGGAGCGCCAGATGCGGCGCGATCGCGAGGTTGACGGTCGGGATCCCCTCTGTGTGCCCGTAGCCGCGCCCGTGCTCGACCCTGCCCGTATAAGAGAAGGGTCTGCCGAGCATCTTTTCCGCCCGTTCGGCGTCGCCCTCCGAGAGGGCGGCGCGGATCGCGGACGAACTGACGACGGTCCCGTCAAGGACGGTCGGAGCGATCACCTCGGCTTCCCCGCCCGCCGCGTTCATCAGCCGGACCAGCGCGGAACTGTCGCCCGCCGCCCTCAAGCCGAAGCGGAAATTGAAGCCGCAGACGGCGACCGCGACCTTCATCAGCCCGATCAGGGCGTCCGACACGAACGCCTCGGGGGAATAGCCCGAGAAATCGGGAAAATCGGCGGCGAAAACCGTCTCGATCCCCGCCTCACGGAAAAGATCGAGTTTCTCCGAAAAGTCGGTCAGGCGCGCCGCGTCGGGTTTGAAGGTGCGGGCGTCGTCCGAGAAGGTAAAGACCGCGGGGACCAGCCCGCGTTCGCCCGCGATCGCGACCGCGCGATCCAGCAGGCGGCGGTGCCCGATATGCACCCCGTCGAAAAAGCCGAGCGCCGCGACCGTCCTGCCCGCGTCGGGCGGAGGACAGCCGGGGCGGATGCGGATCAGTTTCATTTCGCCGTCCTCCTTTCGCTTTTTTCCGTCGGTCGTCCGACGGAACTCCGATGATATTATATCCTTTTCCCGCCCCTTTGTCAATCGTTCGGGCGCTTTTCCGCTTCCGCCCCGAAAAAGCGCGCGTTTTCCCGCGCGCTTAAATTGACAAGTACAAGAAGAAATAGTATAATAGAAGCAGAACGAAAAAGGGGTCGCCCCCGAAGGAGGACCTTGTGAAACTGAATTACAAAAAGACGGTGCTGGTCGGGTTCGCGTTTTTCCTGATCTGTCTGTTCTGGCAGGCGTACGACACGCTGATCCCGAAGATCCTGACCGACAAGTTCGGGCTGTCGCAGACGGCGTCGGGGGTCATTATGGCGCTCGACAATATCGTCGCGCTCTTTATGCTCCCGCTCTTCGGCGCCCTCTCGGATAAGTGCCGCTCGAAGATGGGGCGGCGCACGCCCTTCATCCTGATCGGGACCATCGTGGCGATCGCCCTGATCTTCCCGCTCTCGATCTCGGACCGGATGCAGCTTGAGAACCTCTCGGACGCCGATCCCGCCGACCGGGCGGCGCAGCTGTCCGAGGTCTGGGACGCCAATCCCGAGATCCCCGATCCCCGCCCCGGCGCGTCGGGCAAGACGGCGCTGCAAGACCTCTTCACCACGCGCGAGGAGTTCACGTCGATCCCCCTGACCGACGAGAACGGCGACCTCACCGAGGGACAGACCGACTACGTGATCCCGGCACGGCAGGCGTACGCGCGGATGGTCACGAGGGAGAACCCCGCGCCGATGATCCTCTTTATGGGGGCGCTGATCCTCTTGCTCCTCTCGATGTCGGTTTTCCGATCGCCCGCCGTCGCCCTGATGCCCGACGTGACGATCAAGCCGCTCCGATCGAAGGCGAACGCCGTCATCAACCTGATGGGCGCGGTCGGCGGCATCCTGACGCTGGGGCTCGGGCTGGTGCTCGGAACCGGGAAAGCCGAAAACGCCCTGATGCACTACGGCACCTTCTTCCTCATCGTCGCGGGGATGATGGCGGTTTCGCTCGCGATCTTCCTCGCCTTCGTCCGAGAACCCCGCTGCGTCCGTGAAATGGAGGAGGAGAGCCGTCGGCTCGGGATCTCTCCCGCCGTCGAAAGCGAACTGGACGAAGCGAAGCGCGAGGCGGAAAAGCACGGCGGCACCGGCGCGCTCCTGCCCCTGCTCCTGATCCTCTCGTCGGTCGTTTTCTGGTACATGGGCTACAACGCCGTGACCAGCAAGTATTCGGTCTACGCCGGGCAGGTGCTCGGGCTCGACTATAACCTGACGCTTCTGCTCGCGCAGGGGGTGACCATCCTCGCATTCCTGCCGATCGGCTTTCTCTCCTCGAAGGTCGGGCGCAAGCGCACGATCCTCGCCGGAGTGATCCTGATGACGGTCGCCTTCTCGTGCGCGTCGTTTCTGCGCCAGAACAGCCCGGCGCTGCTCGTGAACGTCCTCTTCTGCGCCGCCGGGATCGGCTGGGCGGCGATCAACGTCAACAGTTTCCCGATGGTGGTCGAACTCTGCAGCTCCGACAACGTCGGCAAATATACCGGCTACTACTACACCGCGTCGATGGCGGCGCAGACCCTGACCCCGATCCTCTCGGGTTTCTTTATGGATCGGATCGGGATGACCTCGCTCTTCCCCTACGCCTCGGTCTGCATCTTCTGCGCCCTCATCACGATGATCTTCGTCAAACGCGGCGATAACCGCGAAACCAAAACGCCGGGCGACGCGCCCGAAAACAAGGAGGAAACGGTATGACCCCGCTTCAGATTGCACTTTGTTCTATTCTCGGAGGGGGCGTTCTGCTCTTCCTCTTCGCCTTCTGGCTCCGTCGGTTCCTCACCGCGCCCGCCAAGCCGCGCGCCGGCTCCGAGCGCCTGACGGGGATTGAACTCGCCCACCGCGGGCTGCACGAGAACCCGTCGCTTCCCGAAAACTCGCTCGGCGCGTTCAAAGCCGCCGTCGACGCGGGCTTCGGGATCGAGCTCGACGTGCAGCTCTCAAAGGACGGCGTCCCGGTCGTTTTCCACGATCAGACCCTCGACCGCGTCTGCGGGATCTCCGGTTCGACCCGGGACTATCCATATGAAAAATTGGCGACCACCCCCCTCTTCGGGCAGGAGGGCGTGGGGATCCCTTCGTTTGCCGACGTGCTCGAGACCGTCGGCGGGCGCGTCCCGCTGCTGGTCGAGATCAAGGGCGAGGACCCCGACTTCATTTCGACCTGCGAGAAGGCGGCGGCGCTCCTCGACGCCTACCGCGGCGAATACTGGGTCGAATCCTTTAACCCCCTCGCCATCGCGTGGTTCAAAAAACATCGCCCCGCCGTCCTGCGCGGGCAGCTCAATATGGCGTACAATCGGCACGACAAGTACAAGGGCAAACCGAAGTACCGCGTCCTGCAGCACTTCCTTCTGAACTTCCGCGCCCGCCCCGATTTCATCGCCTATCACGTGGGCAACGTCGACGACCGCTCGCTCAATCGGCTCCGCCGGATCTATCACGTTCCCGTGATGCTCTGGACGGTCAAGACCCCCGAGGACCGCGCCGCGGCGGCGGGGTTCGAGGGCGTGATCTTCGAGGGCGCGGGGCGCCCCGCCGCGGGGGATGAAACGCCGTGAAGATCACCTTGACGGCGACGTGTCTCTTCGGGTTGGAACGCCTGCTCGGCGAGGAGATCGAACAACTCGGTTACGACCGGGTCGAGACCATCGACGGGCGGATCACCTACCGCGGGGACGAGGAAGCGATCGCCCTCTCGAACGTCTTTCTGCGCTACGCCGAGCGCGTGTTCATCAATCTCGGCAGGTTCTCCGCCGACACCTTCGACGCCCTGTTTGAGGGGACGAAGGCGCTGCCGTGGGAGACCTGGATCGGGCGGGACGACGCCTTCCCGGTCAAGGGACACTCGATCAAGAGCAAACTCTTCTCGATCCCCGATTGTCAGCGGATCGTGAAACGGGCGGTGGTGGATCGGCTCTCGTCGGTCTACGGGCTGACCCGCTTTCCCGAAACGGGAGTGACCTATCAGATCGAGTTCTTTATCTTAAAGGACGAGGCGACCCTGATGATCGACACCTCGGGCGACCCGCTCCACAAACGCGGGTACCGCCCCGAAGCGAACGCCGCCCCGATCCGCGAAACGCTCGCCGCCGCGATCGCCGCGATATCGCGCCCGCGGGAAGAGGTGCTGTTCTGGGACCCGATGTGCGGGTCGGGCACCATCGCGATCGAGGCGGCGATGATGATGAAGCATATCGCCCCGGGCGCCAACCGCCGCTTCGCCGCCGAACGCTTCCCCGCTATCCCCCGCTCGGTCTGGGCGGCGGCACGCGAAGAGGCGCGCGACGGGATCGTGGAGACCCGGTTCGAGGTCTACGCCTCGGATATCGACCCGGAAGCCGTGTCGCTCACGAAAGAGAACGCACGCCGCGCCGGAGTCGCCGACCTGATCCGCGCGTTTGAAGCCGACGCCCGCCGAATCTCCGCGCCCGGTCGGCGCGGCACGGTCGTCACCAATCCCCCCTACGGCGAACGGATGCTGACCGCCCCCGAGGTCGAAACGCTCTACCGCGAACTCGGACGGCACTTCCGCAGTCTCGCCCCGTGGCAGGTCTATATCATCTCCTCGGTCCAAAATTTCGAAGCCCTCTACGGCAAACGCGCCGACAAAACGAGAAAACTATATAACGGTATGATCCCGTGTATTCTTTACCAATATTTCAAAAACGAAAAGAACGAGGGGGAGACGATTTCCCGCTTTCTTGAAAGAAAGCGGGGCAAAGAACTTCCATAAAGGATTATGGAAGAGCAAAACGCCACGCGAACCCCCAACGCTTACTGCGTGCGCGTCGGGGAACCCCTACACGCGAACCCCCAACGCTTACTGCGTGCGCGTCGGGGAACCCCTATCCGTTGCGACGCCGTTTTGCGGTTCTATAGCCGCGACAGCTTCGGCTTTCTTTGCTTTTGGTCTGTTTTCACGCCGCGCGGCGATTTTCGCCGCGCGGCACATCACGTTCCGCGTTCCGCGGAACACATCACAATTGCCGCGGCGTTCGCCGCGGCAATTACATCCCGTTTTGCGGCGCCTTTCGCCGCAAAACACATCACGCGGGCGAGCGTTTCCGCTCGCCCGCCTGTTTTCATTCGATCACGGTAACCTCGACCAGGTTGGTCAGCACCTTGTTGTACTGGATCGCCTGGCGGAAGAACTCTTCGCCGTACTTTTTCAGCACCTCGGCGGTCGTGACTCCCTCGTTCTCGGCGTAGTAGGTCAACTGCTTCGGCAGTTCGGTTTCGTATTCCTCCTCCGTCGCCCGCCACCCCTCGGCTTCGGCGATATAGTAGACGATCAACTTCTGCCTGACGGTGTCCGGCACGACCTCTTTTTTCAGATATTCGTACACGTCGGAATACGGGCTTCCCTCGAGGTCGTAATAGGCGTAGCCGAACGTCTCGACCGTTTCGTAGGGGTTGGATCCGTACTTTTCCTCCAGGATCGCGCCGTAGTATTCGTAGAGTTGTCCGAGCTGTCTTTCCTGCTCTTTCATCTCGTCGCGGAGCGCGTCGGCGGGATACTTCTTCACGCAATCGAGGGCGTTCAGGTGCTCCCAGATCTTATTCTCGATCTCCGCCTGCCATTCGCGGCGCGATTCGTTGACCAGCAGCCGATAGACGTAGTCGCGGAACTCCTCTTCCAGGTCGCCCCCCTCCGACAACTCGAATTCGGGGACGTTTTCCTTAAGCAATTCCTCGGTGATCTCGGGGACCGTATACTCGTCGACCGACGCGATCGCGTAGAGCAGAACGACGCGCTTTCCGGCGATCGCCGCGTCGTAATAATCGGCAGGGACGTCGCCCTCGATCCGCCCGAGCATCTCGCCGCGCGAGAGCGAGCGGAGCGTGCCGGAGGCGGCAAGCGTCTCGTTCTCCCCGTCGCCGTCCCAGTCGCAGACGAGCGGTTCTCCGTCGTTGTAGCCGAAGTCGAACGCGTCGCCGGGGTGCAGACCGACGAACGCCGAAGACGCCGCCGCATTTGCCGAAAGGTCGATCCGCGCGCCGTAGGACTCGCCCGACGCCTCGTTTTCGCCGTCGGTCACGCGATAGGTCAGGTCGAGATACACGACGTCGCCCGCCGCGACCGTCTCGGACGGATCGGTTTTGGGCGCAAAGAGCGTCTCGATCGCGGCGTGACCCGTCAGACCGTCTTCAAAGACCTCGGGCAGAACGCCGCCCCCGATCACGAAGGGACCCGGTTCGCCCTCGGTCATATTCGAGAAGCCGTCGAGCGGCAGAAACGATCCCGTTTCGTTTGCGACCGTGATGTGATAGTAGAGGTTCACGTTGTCGCCCCAGGCGGCGTGGCGGGTCACCTCGCCCTCCGAAACAAGCGTACGAAGATGCAGCCGGAAGGTCGCGATCTCGAGGTCGATATCCTTCTCCCCGATCTCCTTCGCCGCGGGGATCGAGACGGTCAGCCCGTAATAGTCCTCGCGCGAAAGATCGACGTATTTGCCGATCTTGCTCTTTTCGTAAGAGAAGCCACAGGAGGCGAAGAGGAAGAGCGCGGAAAAGACGAGCAAAAGCGCAAGCGCGCCGTTCAGCCGGCTCCGTTTCATCGCGTTTCTCCCTTCTCTTCGGTCGTTTCGCCCGTCGGGTCGACGGTCGGTTTGAATTTGTCCGCCTCGGTCGTCGCGAGTTCATCGCAACGTTCGTTTTCGGGGTGTCCGTCGTGTCCCTTGACCCAGACGAACGAGACCCGATGGATCTCGAGCAGGGCGGCGAGTTTTTCCCACAGTTCGGGATTCTTCACCATCCCCTTTGATTTCAGGCGCCAGTTCCGCGCCCGCCATTCGTCGAGCCAACCGAGCGTCACCGCGTCGACCAGATAGCGGGAGTCGGACGTGAGCGTGACCTCGCAGGGCTCCTTCAGGGCGGAAAGCCCCTCGATCGCGGCGGTCAGTTCCATCCGATTGTTGGTGGTGCTCTCCTCGCCGCCCGATAGTTCGCGGCGGTATTTTCCGTAGACGAGGATACAGCCCCAGCCGCCGGGTCCGGGGTTGCCCCGGCACGCCCCGTCGGTATACAGTTCGACCTTTTTCATCCTCTTCCGCCGTTCCTTTCGTCGTTTTTTAAAAAATGACCGTCCCGCGCCCCCGGCGCGGTGAAACTCTCGTTTCGGATCGCTATGTCGGGGGGCGCGGTACGGTCAATCGGGATATCTCGGGGTCAGGGGTTCGCCCCGTCGGACTCCCATTGGATGTTCGCGTGATCGTAGACGTACTGCATCACGTTGTCGAACATCAGCGATTCGCGAAGCGCGGAATCGGGCAGGAGCGTATCGGTATAACCGAGGTAGTAGGAGAGGTACATCGTGTTTCTCGCGGAGTTGAACGCCTCGTCGTCAACCTTCACCTCGTCGCCGAGACGGTCGTACAGCGCGTACATCAGGAGTTTGTTCTCGACGATCTCGGCGACGGCTGCGTCGACGCACTCGCTCCAGGGCTTCTCGTCCCCGATCGCCTTCTTGTACCCGGCGTTGGTGTTGAGCCCCACCGCCTTCATGACGTCCTCGTCCTTGTAGCACGCCGCCATAAACTTGTTGAAACTGCCGTACTGCGTGCGGTAGGACAACGTCTTGCCGGATTCGTCCTCAAAGGTAGCGTTGCTGAAGATATACTTGAACTGCGAAAGCAGATCGGTCTTCGTCAGTTTGAGGGCGCGCTTCGGAGCGTTGATCTCGGTGACCTGCTCTTTGACTTTCTCCCACATCGGCTTGGACGCGACGTCCTTCCGCTTACCGTCGTAGGCGTCTTTCAGCTGCTTTTCGATCATCGCGGAATACTGCTCTTTGAGGTATTCCTTGTAGTCGTCGGCGGTCTTGCCGGCGTTCTCTTCGAGCGCGAGCCAGTCTTCCTCTTCCTTGACGTTCTCGGAGTAGTAGGTCGTCTCGTCAAATTTCAGTTTGGCGAAGAGCACGCTCTCCTGCTCGGAGTTCTCGTCCTCGGGGTCGACGGGATAGGTCTTGTCGAGATCGGGCACGTCGTCGAAGGAGGAGATCACGACGTGGAAGGTGACGTCCTTCCCCTTCAGTTCGTTGCCCTCGAGGTCCTTGTCGGTCGCGTCGTCGGCGAAGTGATAGGGGATCTCGTAACCGTCGAAGGCGTCGATGACGCGGTTGACGGTGACGGTGTACTCGTAGCAGAATTTGACGGGGTTGCCGTCGACCTCGACCTCGACGTTATCGAAGGTCAGGGTGCCGAGCGAACCGGCGGTCTTGCCGACGATCTCATCCTTGAATCCGGCGGGGAAATACGCGGGGACGGCGGCGAGATCGAGGCGGAGTTCGCTGGTGATCAGTTTTTTCTCGGTGTCGACCTGCGTATTGGTCTCTTTGGTCTCCTCGTCCTTGGTGGTCCCGTCCTCCTGGTAGCGGTAACGCGCCCAGGTGTAGTTGATATAAACGACGTCGTCCGCGTCGATCACGGTCTCGTCGCCCTCCGCCCCGGTCGCTTTCAGCGTGTAGGCGTCGGGATTCGGGTTCTTGCCGAGAAGGGCGTTGGCGAAATACTCGCTCGCCGTGCCGCTCTCAACGTAAAGGGCGACCGGCTTTTCCTTGTCCATACGGGACCCGTCGACGAAGATATGCGTCACGTTCTCGCCGTCGACGTAGGTTCCGTAGAAGTTCACGTACACCACGTCGAAGGCGCCGATCACCGCGGCGGGATCGGTCACTTTCTTATCGGAATCCGCCAGATGCCCCCGCAGATTGGAGGCGATCGTCGCCGTGACGTCGTCCGCCGTCGGCAGAGAGATCTCGCAGTCGTCGGCGAAGAAGGAGAGCCCTTCGACCTCCCCGATCGTGATATACTTCGAGTAATCCTTGATCTTGTCGTACCTGTACGTCTTTCCGACCTTATTGTAGATCGCGAAGAAGACGGCGCCTGCGATCATCAAGAGCGCGAGCGCGATACAGATAATCTTTTTCGTTTTCGTCATAAGTCTAAACCCCTTGCGTGTGGATAATTTGGCTATTGTACTCCAATATTATATCACACTTTTTTGAAATTGCAATCTTTTTTTGTTTTTTCACGGACTTTTTTTCGGGAAGCCCGAAAAAAGCGAGGATTTACGGGAGAAATCAGTCCGGTTCGGGCAGATAGGACTCATCGTAGCGGACGTTTCCTCCCGCGACGATCGTGCGGACGGCGGTGACCATATTCTTGATCTCGCCCATATTCATAAAGAACTCGCGGCTGACGATCCCCGCCGCCTTATCCCGGAAGGAGAGCAGATAGCGCCCGTCGGAATAGGGATAGAAGGCGAGATCGAATTCGCGCCCGTCGACCAGCAGCAGCGTGACCGTGAACACGGCGCGCGCCTTCGCCGAATCGTCGTCGTCCGAAAGGACGAAGTTCCCCGCCCCGTCGGTCTCGAGCAGGTCGCCGATCCGCGCGCGTTCGGCGTCCGTGAGCGAAGCCGGGTCAACCGATCCGCTGTATTTCGAGGTGTAGATCAGCGTGATCAGTTTGGTGAAGTTGGCGACCCCCTCGAAATAGGTGCCGGTGTACTCGAGTTCGGCGCCGCCGCGCATATCCGAATAGTGGTCGTCCAGCCCGATCGCGCCCTCGTTCGACACGATCCGCACCGTCCAGAAATCGTCGTTGATCGGAGAGATCTGCACGCCGTAGTCGGTCCGGTAGTACGTCTTTCCGCTCGCGTTGCGCGCGGCGTAGTTGCGGTTGTCGGGTTCGACGTTGCGGACGTCCTCCACGCGGGTCAGGTAGGTCGGGATCGCCCCGGGGACGTAGGCGACGTAGATCTTCTTGGTCACGTCGGCGTCGTCCTCGGTCATGTGGTAATCGCGGTTGACCGAAACGGCGAAGCCGTGGGTCTCCTTGAGGTCGTTATAGTT
>CAMJDE010000007.1 GCA_946404295.1 uncultured Clostridia bacterium
GCTTTCTTTCAAGAAAGCGGGATCGTTCCTTACTCCTCTTCGTCCTTCACCATCGGCAGGCGGTCGGTCTCTTTGAAGCCGTCGATTTCTCCTTTGCAGAGGGCGCCGAAGATACGGTGGCGCAGACCGGGGTACTTCCGTTCGAGGTCGCGGAGCAATATTTTCATGGTTTCGCGTTCGGTTTCTCCGTCCTCGGGACAGGGGCTTTTCAGGACGGGGAGCGGCGGATCTGCGTGTCTGACGTAATAGCGCACGTCCTTCTCCTGCGCGTAGAGCAGCGGGCGGATCAGCGTGAGGTCGCGGCGGGAGAGGTAAGTAACCGGCGAGAAGCACCCGAGCCGCCCCTCGTGAAAGAGGTTCAGCATAAAGGTCTCGACCGCGTCGTCGAAATGATGCCCGAGCGCGATCTTGTTGCACCCCTCGGCTTTCGCCCGGGCGTGGAGCGCGCCGCGCCGCATCTTGGCGCAGAGCGAGCAGGGGTTGGTCTCGCGCCGGATCTCGAAAATGACCTTCGCGATCTCGGTCTGTTCGATCGCGTAGGGAACGTCCAGCGCGCGGCAAAACTCCGCGACGGGGGTCCAATCCACCCCCGGAAAGCCCATATCGACCGTCAGGGCGACGAGGCCGAATTTCGCGGGATAAAACCGGCGCAGGGCGGCGAGGGCGGCAAGGATGGTCAGACTGTCTTTTCCCCCCGAGATCCCGACGGCGATTTTGTCGCCCGGCGCGATCATACCGTAGTCGTCGACGGCGCGCCGCACGAAAGAGAGGATGCGCTGCAGTTCGTTCATGGTACACTCCCCGCGGGCAGACGGACTCCGACCCGCATATCATAAAAAAGGGGCAAGGCGAGACCCGCCGCCCCGAAAAAAAGCGAAAGGACGCTGAAAATGGCGATCAGAATATACGTAGATCAGGGGCACAACCCCGAGAATCCCAACACGGGCGCCGAGTGGTACGGGCTCCGCGAACAGGATATTACTTACCGCGTGGGGCGCGCGCTCTACGACCTCTTGCAAAACAATCCGAACTTCACGCCCCGGCTCTCGCGCCCGACCCCCGAAACGCAGCTCGGGACCAGCAACGCGACCAGCCTCTCGACCAGAACCAACCAGGCGAACGCCTGGGGCGCGGATCTCTTCCTTTCGATCCACACCAACGCCTCGCTCGACACGTCGGCGAACGGCAGCGAATCGCTCGTCTACCGCGTCCCGTCGACGGCGGCGGATATCGCGAGGACGATCCAGACCGAACTCACCGCGACCACGGGGCTCCGTAACCGGGGCGTACTCGCGCGGCCGGGACTCTGGGTGCTTCGCAAAACGCGGATGCCCGCCGTGCTTGCCGAGATCGGATTTCTCTCCAACCCGCGCGAAGCGGCGCTGATGAACGAGAACCCCGCTCTCTTCGCCGAGGGGCTCTATCGGGGGATCGTCGCCTATTACGGGGTCTGACCCCCCTCGTTTCCCGGCGTTCTGCGGGGGTTCGTCAGTTCCAGCGACTCGCAATGCAGGAATTGCTCGGCGTCCGAGACGCTGTTCGCGGGAAAGAGATGCGACGCGCCGCAGGCGGGGCAGTAGACCAGGATCCCGTTCTCGGTCACGGCGGTCTCGTAGTTCCCGCCGCCGCAGGGACAGGTGATCGCCCCGTCGGCTTCCATCTCCTTGACGATGAAGCGGATCACGTCGTGCACCTGCGCGTCGGGGAGCACCCCGGTCTCCTCGGCTTCCTCCGGGGTCAGGTCCTGCAGTTTTTCGACCCCGAGCATCCCCGCGAGTTTCGAGAGTTCCGTGAGTTGGTTTTCAAGCGCCGAATCGAGCTCCCCGTCCGGACCGAGAAACCCGATATCGACGTTGGTATAGGGGCAGTTCAGAAGGAAGAGCCGCCCGCCGAGCACGACCGAACGCGAGACCGAGAAGTGATGATCCTGCCGACAGAAGAGGCAGGGAACGTCAAAGCGGAACTTCTCGCGGTCGGGCGAGACGGTCACCTGCATCCGGCTCTTGCCGCAGGGGCATTTCAAGCGGAGCATCCCGGACGCGGGAATAAAATCGCCGATCAGCCCCTTCACTGCGGAAAGGCAGGCGGGGCAGCGGTAGGCGATATGCGTTTCTTTCGGTTGTAAGACCATGATAACCTCTTTGTTCGTCAGTCGGGGATCGCGATCGCGTCGGGGATCAGGGAGGAGACGCGCACCCGTTCCGCCGTCTCTTTCCCTTTGAGGAGCGCAAGCAGGGCAAGCCCGAACTCGTAGGCGGCGCCCATTCCGACGGCGGTGGTGACCTTCCCGTCGGTTTCGACCCGTTTCTTCGACGCGACGGCGCCCTTCAGTTCGTTTTCAAATCCGGGAAAGCAGACGGCGCGTTTGCCCGCGAGCAATCCCCGCCGCCCGAGCACGAGGGGCGCGGCGCAGATGGCGGCGAGCCGACCGCCGTCGGACTGCGTCTTTTCGATCAGTCGGTCGACCTCGCGCGAAGCGTCGAGGTTGGTCGTCCCGGGCATCCCGCCCGGAAGGATCAGGGCGTCGATCTTGCCCGTCGCCTCCTTCGGGGACAGGTCCGCCGTCACGGCGATCCCGTGCGCGCCGACCACGGTTTTCCCGGTGATCCCGACGGTTTTCACGTCGCATTTTCCCCGACGGAGCAGATCGAGCGGCACGAGCGCCTCGGTTTCTTCAAAGCCGTCCGCAAGCAGAAGCAGGATCATAGCGTTTTCCTTTCTTTCGGGTCCTATACGGTCAGTGGCGCGATTTCATTTCGAGGAACTGCGCCGCCGAGATCAGAACGTCGCGCGGCTTCGAGCCGTTGTGCGGTCCGACGATTCCCATTTCCTCCATCCGGTCGATGAAGTTGGTCGCCTTCTGGAATCCGATGCGGAGCTTCGTCTGGATCTTCGAGGTCGAGATCTGCCCCAGATTGACGGCGATCTCGACGGCTGCGATGAACTGCGGATCGTGGAAAATATCGTCGTCGTCGGCATATCCCTCGCCGTCGCCGTCGCGCTCGGCGCGCTTGTCTTTCGGGGCGCACTTCTCGGCTTCGCGTTCGATGTTCGCCATGACCTCGCTGTCGTAGGCGGCGTCCTCCGGGACGCCCTGTTTCAAGAAGTCGGTGACGCGTTCGACCTCGTCGTCGTCGACCAAAGCGCCCTGCACGCGGATCGGCTTCGGACTGCCGACCGGGAAGAAGAGCATATCGCCGCGGTCAAGCAGTTTCTCGGCGCCGCCCGTATCGAGGATGGTGCGCGAGTCGACCTGCGACGCGACGTGGAAGGCGAGCCGCGAGGGGATATTCGCCTTGATGACGCCGGTGATGACGTCGACCGACGGGCGCTGCGTACCGATCAGGAGGTGGATCCCGGCGGCGCGCGCCTTCTGCGCGATGCGGCAGATCGCGTCCTCGACGGCGTCGCGGGCGCTCATCATCAGGTCGTTCAACTCGTCGATCACGATGACGATCTGCGGAAGCGGCGTGCCTCCGAGTTCGGGATGCTCGCGCACGACCTGATTATACCCCTTGAGGTTCCGGACCCCGGTCTGTTCGATCAGGTTGAAGCGACGCTCCATCTCGCCCACCGCCCAGACCAGAGCTCCCGCCGCCTTCTGCGGCTCGACGACGACCGGGACGAGCAGGTGCGGGATCCCGTTGTAGACCCCGAGTTCGACCTTCTTCGGGTCGACCAGGATCAGTTTCACTTCGTCGGGACGCGCCTTGTAGAGCAGACTGATCAGGATCGAGTTGATGCAGACCGACTTACCCATACCGGTCGCGCCGGCGATCAGGGCGTGCGGCATCTTCGCGATATCGCCGTAAACCGGGTTGCCCGTGACGTCGCTTCCGACGCAGACGGTGGTTTTCGACCCCGCCTCGCGGAACTTGTCGTTATCGAGCATATCGCGGAGCCGGACGGCGGTCGAATCCTTGTTCGGGACCTCGACGCCGACGGCGGCGACGCCCGGGATCGGCGCCTCGATCCGGATGCCCGGGGTGGCGAGCGCCATCGAAATATCGTCGATCAGGTTGGTGATGCTGCGGATGCGGATGCCCTTTTCCGGGCGGAGTTCGTAGCGCGTGATGCGAGGACCGCGCGACACGTGGTTGATGGTCGCCGTGATGTTGAAACTCTCGAGCGTTTCGATCAGGTTCTCGGCGTTCCGGCGGATCTCCTCTTCCGAGGAGGCGGTCATCTTGGTTTCGCCCGGCTTTAACAGCGACAGCGGGGGCGGGCAGTAGTCGGCGTAGGGATCGTCGTGCGCCGGAGCGGCGTTCGAGGGGATCGCTTCGCCGCTCCGCTCGGGGGCGATCGAGGCGTCCGAGACGCGCGTGGTCTCGATCTCGAGCCCCGACGCGTGCGCGCCGTCGGTCACGTTCCGCTCGGTCACGGTGTAGGCGAAGGGGTTGCGCTCGGCGACCAGCGGTTCGCTCGGGCGCGGCGGCGCGGCGGGAACGCTCTGCGCCGGGGTCGGCTGCGCCGTCTCGACGATGGTCGGCGCGGGCCCGGGCGCGGGCTGCGCGTAGGACTGCCCGGCGGGCTGCGCCGTCGCGGCGAAGGTCGGAGCGGGTGGGACCGTCGGTTCGGCTTGCGCCGGGAAGGTCGGTTGTACGGGCGCGGGCTGCGCCTGCGGCACCTGTTGCGTGAAGGTGGGCTGCATCGGCCGGACGGGCTGCGGGGGCGGCGTCTGCCGGGTAAAGGTCGGTTGGATCGGTTGGGTCGGGATGCTCGGCGTCGGCTGCGTAAAGGTCGGACGGATGGGCTGCGCCTGGGGCGCCGCGGCGGGGGCGGGACGGATCGGCTCGACCGGGGTGATCGGCTCCGCGGTCTGCCCCGCGGGGGCGGCGGGTGCCGGGCGGAAGGTCGGAACGTAGGGGGTTCCGCTTCCGGGTGCGGGGGAAACCCCCGGATTTGCCGCCGCTTGCTGCCGATCGGTGAAGGTCGGACGGTAGGCGGGCGGGATGGGCGAGTGATCGGGGATGAAGGTCCGGGGCGGCTCGCGATAGGCGGGGGCGTAGGAGCGCGGCGGCTCGGACGACGGCGCGCGGAGAGGGACGTTCTCCTCGGGGCGCACCGAGGGGGGAGGCGTCCGGTTGAACTCCTCCGTAAAGGCGAATCCCGGCTTTCCGAAGAGTTCCGCCGCGCTCACCACGTCGGGCGTCTCGGCGCCCGGGACGGACTCGCCCGCCGGGCTCGAAACGGCGCTCCGCGAGACGACGAGTTCCTCGTCGGGCAGGGGATCGATGCTGATATCGACCTGCGCGCGCTTTTCGTCGGGGGCGGCGTCGGGGACTCCCCGGACTTCCGCGCCCGTGCGCTCTTCCTTTTCCATTCTTGCCCGGATCTCCGAGAACGATTCCTCTTCCCGGTGGGCGACGGGATAATAACCGTCCCCTCCGACGATGGTCGGTTTAGACTGACGGGAACTCATAGAGAACTCCTTTCTGACTTTCGGCGGCGGGGTCGGGGCTTCGCCGCGCCTCTCCCGCGGACGGAAGAGGGCGACCGAGACGAACGCGAACCGACGCGCCGGGGGAAAGAATACGAAATAGAACAGGGGAAAAAGCAGGGGAACGAGGATCCCTCCGACGGGACCGAGCGAGGATTCGAGCGCCCCGCGGAGAAGCGAGCCGACGGCGCCGCCGCCCGACCACGCGAGCCCGCGGGAATACGCCTCCCCGACCGACGCGCGCCCTCCGACGAGGACGGCGACCGAGACGACGAAAAGACAGGCGAAGATCAGCCGGACGCGGAAGCGCCGGGATAAGAGATCTTCCCGCGCCGAAAGCGAAAGCCACGCGAGCGCGGGCGGGATCAGGACGGAGGCGAAGCCGAACAGCCCCGCCAAAAGGGAGATCAGACGCGAACCGAGAAATCCGGCGTCGAACCCGAACCGCTGCGCCAACAGGCAGAAGGTCAGATACAGGGCGAGAAGCGAGAGCAGGGGAGGGGTCAGCGCCGCTTTTTTCGCGGGGTCCTTTTCCGCCGCCGACTTCTTTTTTGGCGGCTTTCCCATCCGCAGAACCCCCCTTTTTATCATATATCAATATTTTAACATATTCACCCCGGCAAAATCAAGGGGGTGACTTCGATTTTCCCTGAAAAAACGAAAGTCGCGCCGCCCCGCCGCGTTTCGCCCCGAAGCGGGGTGCCCGGGGCGCGTTTTTTCGCCCCTTCTCCCCCTCCTCTTGACAGAATGAAGACAGTCGTGTATAATATACGATAATACGCTCGCGAAAAAAGATCGCGAAGAAAAACCCGTATCCGAAGGAGTGTGGTTTTCCCTTTATGGACCCAAGCAGTACGCTGATTCTTCTGAGTTGTCTTGCGTTACTCGGCTTCAGCGCCTTTTTCTCGGCATCGGAGAGCGCCTTCGTCGGCGCGAACCGGATCAAACTCAAAAGTCTGGCGGAGAACGGCAACCGGCGCGCGGCGCTGGCGCTGTCGATCTCCGATAAGTTCGACGCCACGCTGACGGCGATTTTGGTGGGCAACTGCCTCGTCAACACCGTCTGCGCGTCGCTCGCCACCGTTTTTACCCTGCGCGTATTCGGAGATATGACCCCGGTGCAGACGACTGTCACGACCCTCGTGACGACCGCCGTGGTCATCCTGTTCGGCGAGATTGCGCCGAAGACCCTCGCCAATTACGATCACGACGCGGCCGCCGTAGCGTTCGCGCCTTTTCTGCGTTTCCTGCTCTGGATCCTCACGCCCCTGACCCTGCTCTTCTCGGGGCTGACCTACGTCGTCTCGAAGATCTCGGGCGGCTCGAGCGAACCGACCGTGACCGAGGACGAGATCTCGTCGATCATCGAGACCGGCGAGGAGGAGGGCGTGATCGACGAGGAGCAGAGCGACCTGCTCCAATCGGCGCTCGAGTTTTCGGGCACGCGCGTCGCCGACGTCCTGACGCTCTGGGACGACGTGACCTTCGTTTCTCTCTCGATGACGACCGAAGAGATCCTCGAACTGATCCGCAACACCAAGTATTCGCGCCTGCCGGTTCTCGAAAAGGATCGGGTCGTCGGCATCCTGCTCGTGCGGAACTATCTGCGCTCCTACATCACGACCGGGCGCGCCGATCTGCGCCGCCTGATGACCAAACCGACCTTCGTCCCGCTCGACGCGCCGATCGACGATCTGCTCGACGAGATGAGCCGCAACAAGTGCTGTATGGCGATCGTCCGCGACAAGAACGGCAGGACGATGGGGCTGGTCACCGTCGAGGACTTCCTTGAGGAGTTGGTCGGCGAGATCTACGACGAGGACGACGAGTTCGACCCGAACTTCGCCAAACTCGGCGGCAACTACTTCGAGGCGAGCGGAAAACTCACCCTCGGCGCGCTCTTTGACGGTATGGGCTACGAAAACTCCGACGAGGCGCTCCGCAGCAAGCGCATACATACCTTCCTGCTCGAACGGATGGGACGCCTGCCCGAGGAGGGTGAGGAATACGACACGGGCGACCTGCATTTCACGGTCGACGAGGTGACCGACGAGCGCATCGCGCGCGTCACCGTCAAACTCGACACCCCCGAACTGGAACTGCCCCCGATGAAGCAGCCCGACGGAGAGGAGAGTGACGAGAAATGACGACACCCGTTTTCTTTACCGTCGCGGCGATCTTCCTGCTCTTCTGCGCCTTTTTCTCGGCGACCGAGATCGCCTTTACCTCGGTCAACCGCAAACGGCTTGAAAAGCGCGCCGAAAAGCGCGCGGGCGCGAAGGTCGCCCTGAAGGTCGACGACAATTTCAACGTCGCGCTCTCGACCATCCTGATCGGCACCAACCTCGTCAATATCGGGCTCTCGTCGATTTCGACGGTGCTCTGCGTCAACCTGCTCGGGCAGGGGCTCGGCGCCACGGTGGCGAGCGCCGCCGTCACCCTCGCCGTCCTGATCTTCGGCGAGATCATTCCGAAGACCGTCGCCAAGCGTTACGCCCTCGTTTCGGCGTGCCGCCTCTCGACGCCCATCCTCGTCTTGATGATCCTGTTCCGCCCGCTGACCTGGATCGTCGTCGGTCTTGTGGAACTTCTCACCGCGCCCTTCCGCAAAAAGAAAAAGCCCTCGGTTTCCAGCGAGGAGTTGACCACGATGATCGAGACGGCGGAAGAGGAGGGCGTGATCGACGAGGACAAGAGCGAACTCGTCCAATCGGCGATCAGCTTCGCCGACACGACGGTCGAAGACATCCTGATCCCCCGCGTCAAGGTCGATATGCTCGACGTAGACGACGATTACTCGGAGAACCTGAAAAAGATCCTTTCCTACTCGCACTCCCGCATCCCGGTCTACCGCGATACGGTCGACCACATCATCGGGATCCTCTCGGTCAACCACTTCTACAAGAAGCAGACCGAGGCGGAGGGGATGCAGATCCAACTTTCCGACCTGCTCCTCGAACCGTGTTTCGCGCATAAGACGATGCGGCTTCCCGCCGCGCTCTCCGAGATGCGCCGCCGTCAGACCCACATGATGATCGTCCTCGACGAATACGGCGGGACGATGGGCATCGTGACGATGGAGGACATCCTCGAGCAGATCGTCGGCGACATCTGGGATGAAAACGATACCATCGTATACGAGATCAAGAAGACCGGGGAGAATACCTATGACGTCGACGGTCTGGTCTCGATCGACGACTTTTTCGACTTCATCGACGAGGATCGCCGCGACCTTGAAAGCGAGTACGTCACGATGGGCGGCTGGGCGATCGAGATGCTCGAATCCGACCCCCACGAGGGCGACAGCTTCACCTGGCGCAACCTCTGCGTCATCGTCACCGAGATCAAGGATTATCGCGTCAGCCGCCTGTCGGTCGTGGTCAATCCGCCGGAGGACGAGGAAGACGAGGAATAACCCCGCGCCTTTGCAGCCCCGCACCTCTCCTTTTTCCCGAATACAAAGCGCGCCGCGCCGGTTTTTCCGGCGCGGCGTTTTCGTTCGTCGTTTATTTTCCGAACACCACTTTTACCATCACGTTGGCGAATCCGCGGGACGTCGCGTCCGAGTCGGCGTACCGATAGGGAACGCCGGTCGCATCGAGAAACTCGAGCAGCTGCGGTTTGTACCGCTTTTGCCAATCCGAGTGGGTCACGTTGTCGTAGAAGAGGGTGACCGTCCTGTACTCGGCGGGCTGTGTGAAAACGGTTTCGAGCAGATAATCGTAGTAGAGTTGCGCCTCGAGCGTGCTCGACAGAAGCAGGTCGTGTTTTCCGTCGTAGGTCATTTTGGTGAGGTAGTTATACGATCCGGGATGATATTCGTCGGTTTCGGAGAAGAAATCGTCGTTCGGATAGTACCTTCCGAAAACCGCCCGGCGATGCGCTTCAAACGACAGACCGATGCAGAACTCGCTGTAAACGCTGATATCCGTCCCCGCGACCGTCATCTTGCTCTCTCCAACGTAGGTGGGATCGTAGATGTAGTCGCAGCCGTCGATCCGAAGATACAGGTAGGAATGGATCGCGATGCTCTGGCTGTTCGCAAGGATGCAGCACCGACCGGACGGCAGTCTCGTGGAGAACGCGACCACGCGCCGGACGTTGATCCCCTCCAGCCCGAGCAGCAGGACCGACGCCTTCGCGAAACCGAAGCACGCGCCCACCCCGTAAAGCAGGGGACCTTCCGCTTTGAAACTGATCAGTTGCGATGAGAGCGCCTCGGACAGTTTTGCGCGATCCGCTTGGTCGATCTTGCCCGCCTCATGCTCCTCCTGGTCGTATGCGGCGTGCTCCATCAGCCAGACGTAAACGCGGTAGGCGATCTGCCACTCGGTCATCGTATCGTCGACCAGCCCGGAAAGGATGGTTTTCGCCGTCTCGACCAGACTTTCTGCCGGGCTGCCCGGGAGGGGCGAGATCTTGTAGCCGTTTGCCAGGGCGTAGCACGCCTGCTCGGAATCCCACACCGAAACGCCGCGTTCGTCCAGTCCGGGCAGGGTGTCTTTTCCGTTCGGCGCGTCGGTTTCGACGCCGAGATAGGTCGCGGGGGTCGTGTAGCGCGGGCGGGCGAGATAATTCTCGGGATGAAAGACGAGTTCGACGGAGAGGACCCCGTTTTTCAGCGATCCGTACAGCGCGCATTGCGAGGCGAGCAGATCGCTGTGCCGCCAGAGGTAGTCGAGTTCCGCCTCGGCGTCGGTCGCGTCGTAGCCCAGCGTGACCGAAAACCCGCTCTCGCGGTAGAAGGCGTGCCAGTTCGCGATCCTGACCAGTTCCCCGCGGTCGGCGGCGTAGGTCAAGTCGTTCGGGGGCGGGAGCCGCCGCGGATAAACGACCCCCTCCCGAGAAGGCATGTAGACCATCTTCGCCCCGGAGAGGGACGTCGATCTTTGCCGGATCCTGACGGTGTACTTGTCGCTCTGCGGCGTGCCGGGGGTCACCCGACAGGGAATAGCTGGCACGGTCCGGAGGTGCGTCCCCAAAACCACCGTCGGCTCGGGTTCCGGCTCGGGTTCGCCCGTCGTTACGGCGGTCGTCTCCGCTTCGGTCGAGGGGACCGTCGTCTCGGTCGTTCCGTTTTCCGTCGTGCCGATTTCGTTCGAAGTCTCCGTCGGTTCGGTTTCATCCCCGCCTTCCGTCGTCTCGTCAACGACGGCAACCAAAGAACAGCCCGAAAACAGAAGCGTCAGGGCAAGCAGCAGAGCGAGGAGGGAAAATGCAGAGCGTTTCATTTGGTATCCTCGTTATTTTCCGAACGCGATCTGTACCATCGTAACGGCGTCGGTCCGCGTCGCGGAGGCGTTTTTCTCGGAGGTCTTATACGGAACGCCGGTCGCGGTAAGAAACGCGTTCAGGGCGGATTGCGAGTACGCGCCGTCGGCAAAGAACAGGGTCACGGTCCGATAGTCAGCCGCACCCGAAAAGACGTTTGCGAGCAGGTAGTCGTAGTACGCCTGCGCCTCCGCCTGCGTCGAGAGGAGCAGGGAGTGCGTGCCGTCGTAGGTGATCTCGGACAGATAGTGGAACGAACCGGGGTTGTATTCGCTTGAGAGCGAATAGGGATCGTCCGGGAACTCCGAATAGTAGATCGACTGCTCCGCTTTGGAGAGCCCGACGCAGAAATCCTTGGTCGCGCCGATCACGTCGGTCACGGAGAGGTCGTCGCTCCGTCGGACCTGGAGTTTTCCGTCTTTTGCGAACGACAGGTCGAACAGGTAGTCGCGCCCGTCGATCCGAAGGTAGTTATACGAGTGGACCTGAATGGTATCCCCGAAGGTCCAGGGGCGCCCCGCCTGCCATCCGAGATATTCCTCGGAGAACGAGACCACCCGTTTGGCGTCCAGCCCCTCCAGCCCGAGGAGCACCGTCGCCGCCTTCGCGTAGCCGAAGCAGACGCCCACGCCGTAGAGCAGGGGACCCTCCGCCTTGAAACTCATGATCCGGGCGGGGATCATATCGGGCAGATACGCGGGGTCGAGCGATCTGCTCGCCTGTTTGTCGCCCGTGTAGTCGTAGGCGGCGAGTTCGACCAGCCGACGGTAGACGCGGTAGGCGAGCCGGAATTCGGACATCGTGTCGTCGACGATCCCGGCAAGGATCGTGCGCGCCGCTTCGGCAAGGGTCGCCGCGGGGCTGCCCTCGATCGGCGAGACCGCGTAGCCCCGGGAGAGGGCGTACGCCATCTGTTCGGAATCCCACACCGAAACGCCGTGATCCGGGTCGAGACCCGGCAGGGTATCGGTCCCGTTCGGCGGTGTATTCTCCCCGCCGAGGACGGTCGCCTCTACGACGTCGCGCGGCGCGACGAGGTAGGTTTCGGGGTAATAAATCAGGGAAACGGTCAAAACCCCCTCCGAAAGCGTGCCCGAAACCGAACACAGGGAAGGGAGCAGTTCACTCTTGCGGCAGATATATTTCAACTCCGCCTCCGCGTCGGATGCGGCGTAACCGAGCGTAACGGCAAAGCCGCCCTCACGGTAGAAGGCGTGAAAGTTCGCGATCTCGATCAACTCTTCGCGGGTCTCGGCGCGGTCGGGCGAGCAGGAGAGCGGGAGTTTCCGCGCGTAGGTTCCGACCGTTCGCGCGGGATCCGAAACTTCGCTCGCGCCGAGCGTGTTCTTGACGTCCGCTACCAGTTCCTCGTATTCCGGCGAGGTCATGGGAGAGGCGACCACGGGCGTATAGGGATCGTCGGGAACGGTTTTCTTGCTCAATTCGGGCGGCGGTTCGGGCGCGGTGGTCGTCGCCGCCGTCGTACCGTCGGTGTTTGCAGCCGTCGTGACAGCCGCGGTCGTTTTCGCCGCGGTCGTTTCCGCCGCGGTCGTTTTTTGGGCGGTCACGTCGGGTTCGTCGTCCTCGTCGACGGTCGTTTCGACGACCGAGACGACCGAGCAAGCCGACAGGATCGGCGTAAGAAGCAGGAGCAGCGCAAGGAGCAGGACCAACGGTTTTTCAAGCGATCTCATTCTCGTTTTCCTTTCGCGTTCTGATTTGCCTGAACCGGAGTCATTCGGGGTCGAATTCGTCAAGCAGGTCTTTGTAGCCCATCCACGAATAATTGGAACCGAAGGCGCTGATCGTTCCCCGGGGAACGTAGACCGTAAGGGAGGGGGCGGCGCCGTCGAACAGTCCCGATTCCGGGACGGTCAGCATCGACGGACTGGTTCCGTACAGATACACGGCGGTCAACTTTCCGCACCCGCGGAACACGTCGGAGCCGATGCTTTCGATCGTGGCGGGGACGGTCAGGACGGTCAGGTTCGCGCACCCGGAAAGACACCCCGATCGCAGGTCGGTCACGGGGTATTCGGTCCCGGTCCCGGGATCGGTGAAGGTTTGCGGGATCGTCAGAACAGTCAGCGTTTCCCCGACCTCGTCCCTCACCCCGACGATCGCGTAGGTTCCCCACGTCGGACCCTCGAAGAGAAAAACGCCGTCTGTCAGTATCTCGTCGCCCTCGGGTTCGTCGCTCGGCGGATCGGGCACGTCGAACGCGACCGTCTCCTCCAGCCCGAGATACGCCTTGATCTTCAGAAGGGTGTTCGCGGTGTGCAGGATCGCCCCCGCGTCGTTCAGATGGTAGTTGGTGTCGAAGAAGTAGCCGGGATCGTAGACCGCGTCGGTCACCGAACCGAGCAGGGGACAGTCGAGCGTCTCTTCCAGGTACGCTTGAAACTTGGTCGCTTCTTTATTCGAGAACGCGACGGCGCTCTCGTTGATCGGCGGGAACCAGAAGAGGAGCGTCGCTCCCTTTTCCCGCACTTTTTTCGCGTAAGAATTCACTTCCTTGAAAAACCCCTCGTCGTAAAGGGATTTGAGGGAGACTGTCTGCGACTTGTCGTACCCCTCCGCCATCTTGTTCCGCGTCCGCTCGACCTTGACGTCCCCGTACTCGTTGAAACTCGAGCGCGCGTAGATCTCGCTCTCGGGGACGAGCGGATCATTCCGCTGACGGATGCGGTCGTAGAGGACGGGATAGTACGCGTTCGCCGCCTCCCGCCGTCTTCCGGAGGAGAGGTCGTCGAGCAGGTCGGTACGGTTGCCGATCGCGGTGCGGAAGAGCCGCGGGGTGAAGAAGTCGGAGTAGAGCTGCGGGTCGGTCTCGGGCGCGAGGATCACGAGATCGCCCTCGGAGATGCCCGAAAGCGACAGATCCATCATCACGACGGTTCCGAGCGCGGCGTAAAGCCCGAAGTCGACGGCGGTATAATCCGGCAGCTCGCCCTCGATCAGGTCGCATTTCAATCCGAAGGGCAGCGACGAACCGCCGACGAACACGATCTTTTTCCCTTCGATCGCGTTCAGGCGGTCGTACTTGTCGACGATCGCGGCGGTAAAATCGTTTTCGTGACTGTTCCGCGGCAAAATCGCGCCGACCACGGGCAAAACCCAGAGCGGCGCAGTCAAAAGAACGGCAAGCAGAAAGCAGAACAACGGCAGTAAAAGACCAACCGTTTTTTTCATACCGGGTTCCTCCGATTTGAATTCTTTTTCCATTATAGCACGCACGCGCGGGAAAGTCAAGCGCGCGCCTTCCTTGACAAAAAACCCAAGGGGTGCTATAATCGAAACGAAGGGACGGCGCCGACGCGTTCCGCGCCACCTTTGAAAAACCGTAAAGGAGAGACCCGAAATGGAAGGGAAGACGAAAACCTTTTCGCGCGTCGCCGGCTTTCTCAATATCGCCGCGGCGCTCTTTCTCGTCGTTGTCGTCGTGTTTTTCTTTACGCTCGGCAACTTCGGTATTCTGACGAAGGCGGCAAGCGAATCTTCGTCCGAGAGCGAGGAATCGACCCCCGAGACCGACGAAGAGCAGAAATCCGAAGCGAACAAGGCGCTCGGGATCGTGTTCGCGATCCTGCTGTTCCTGCCGCTGATCCTGATTATGCTGGTTCCGCTCGGGATCATCAACGTCATCGAGGGGCTGATTTTCGGCTCGCATTGCCTGAAGGCGCCGCCGAAGACCGGCGCGGTGATCTTCTCCTTGATCCTGAAGATCCTGACCCTCCCGACCTTCGGAATGGTCATCGTGCTGCTCGTCGGGCTGACCGACGTCTCCGACGCCGCCGTCCCCGCGCTCTTCCCGACGCTGATCGCGGGATACCTCGTCGTCCTCGTCGTCGCGCACGTCTTCGAGTGGATGGCGAACCGCTCGGCTCTCCGCGACCGCGCCGCGCCGACCGCGTACGAAGCGGTCTGACGCCGATCCCCGGAAACGAACCCTTTTGAACCGAAAATGCGCCCCGACGCTTGACAATCGGGGCGCGTTGTGCTATCATTTCATTTATACCGATGAAGAAACGCGTTCCGTTCGGAACGCAAGACGGAGGACGCTATGCTCGATCTGCGATTTGTCCGGGAGAATCCCGACGTTGTCAAGGAAAATATCAAAAAGAAGTTTCAGGACGCGAAACTCCCGCTCGTCGACGAGGTGATCGAACTCGACGCGCGCTGCCGCGCCGCCAAGAAAGAGGGCGACGACATCCGCGCCGACCGCAACCGCATCTCGAAGCAGATCGGGATGCTGATGGCGCAGGGCAAGCGCGAGGAAGCCGAAGCGGCGAAAAAACTCGTCTCCGACGAAGCCGACCGTCTCGCCGCGATCGAGGCGGAGTGCGCCGAACTCGAGGAGAAGATCAAGCGGGATATGATGACCATCCCGAACATCATCGATCCCTCGGTGCCGATCGGTCGCGACGACAGCCAGAACGTCGAGCGCGAAAAGTTCGGCGATCCGGTCGTTCCCGACTTCGAGATCCCCTACCATACCGATATTATGGAGAGTTTTGCGGGCATCGACCTCGACAGCGCGCGCCGCGTCGCCGGCAACGGCTTCTACTACCTGATGGGCGATATCGCGCGGGTCCATTCCGCCGTCATTTCCTACGCCCGCGACTTTATGATCGGGCGCGGCTTCACCTACTGCGTCCCGCCCTTTATGATCCGTTCCGACGTCGTGACCGGCGTGATGAGTTTCGCCGAAATGGACGCCATGATGTATAAGATCGAGGGCGAGGACCTGTACCTGATCGGCACCAGCGAACACTCGATGATCGGCAAGTTCATCGATCAGATCTTAAAGGAAGAGGACCTTCCTTACACCCTGACGAGTTACTCGCCCTGCTTCCGCAAGGAGAAGGGCGCGCACGGCATCGAGGAGCGCGGCGTCTACCGTATCCACCAGTTCGAGAAGCAGGAAATGATCGTCGTCTGCCGTCCCGACGAGAGCCCGGTCTGGTTCGATCGGCTCTGGAAGAATACCGTCGATCTCTTCCGTTCGCTCGACATTCCCGTCCGCACGCTCGAGTGCTGCTCGGGCGACCTCGCGGACCTCAAGGTCAAGAGCGTCGACGTCGAGGCGTGGTCGCCCCGGCAGAAAAAGTATTTCGAGGTCGGTTCCTGCTCGAACCTCGGCGACGCGCAGGCGCGTCGGCTGAAGATCCGCGTGAACGGCAAGGACGGAAACAAGTACTTCGCCCACACGCTGAACAACACCGTCGTCGCCCCGCCCCGGATGCTGATCGCCTTCCTCGAAAACAACCTGCAGGCGGACGGCACCGTGAAGATCCCGGTCGCGCTTCGCCCGTATATGGGCGGGCAGGAATTGCTGATTCCGACGAAAAAGTGAAGTGCGCCTGCCACATCCGGCGCAGAGCGAAAAGCACGATTGATTCAATGAAAGGGAAAACCGGTCTTTTTCACTTGTTTGTCAAAGGTGAAAAACCTCCGGTTTTTTCCGTTTTTATTCAAGTGCTTTTCTAACCCCGTTCTCGATCCGGTCGCCGTCGAAACCCGTTTGCGTGTCGCTCGCAAGTTCGCTCCTTCAAACGGGTTCTTTGGGCGACACCACATCACGAAAACGCCCCGCCGGGGCGTTTTCGCTTGCTAACCTCTCGACGTATGTATATACGCCTTCGGAGCGAGAGCGGGGTTTCTGCATCCGCCTGTGACAGGCGCATAAGTGCGCCTCCGGCGCGTGAAGTGTTCCGCTTGCGCGGAACGTGAAGTGTGCCGCTTGCGCGGCACGATAAAAAACGGGCGATCCGCTTTGCGGGATCGCCCGTTTTTTCAACCGCCCCCCTCTCTTTTGAGAGGGCTTTTTCACAGTTCCAGTTCGATGTAGAGCGGGTAGTGATCCGAGATCGGGTCGTACCACTCCTCCGCCATCCGGCGGAAGTATTTGACGGCGCCCGGCTTCTCGCCCTTGAGCAGGATGTGGTCGATCGCGCGGTCGAAGGTGCCGCCGTCGTCGCGCCGCCCGTACCAGGTGCGGTCGCACCAATGATGCCCCCTCGTCTCGTCGCGGTCGCCCGTCGCGAGATCGTGCGCGTCGGTCCAGCCGAGTTCCTTCGACGCCGCGATGGCGAAGGTGTCGGAGGCGGCGTTGAAGTCGCCCATCAGCACGCCGGGGCAGTCGTAGCGTTTCATCACCTCTTCCAAAGCCGCCGCCGCCTGCCGAAGCTGATATTCGCGCGCCTCGCGCGACCCCGGCACCTTTTCGTGCGACTGCCACCAGAGGTGGGTCGACGTCACGGCGACCCGTTTCTTCGTTTCTCGATCCTCGAACAGCCCCCAGCAGTAAGATTTTGTCTCTTCGTTATTGTACTTGCAGGGAAGCCCCGGGATGGTTTCCGAATAGCGGAAGAACCCGCTTTCGATCAGTTTGAACTTGTCCTGACGGTAGACGATCGGGGTGTCGCCGCCGGTGATCAGCTCGTAGCGGGCGATCCCGCCCTTCCCGTCGGGACAGTCGGCAAGCCCCGCCATCAGGAGGGTCGCCATCTTGACCGACGACTCCTGAAGCCCCAGTACGTCGGGGAGCAGATCGCGGTAGACGCGGAGCAGTCCCTTGACGCGCACCTCGGCGGAGCAGTCGCCGCCCCGTTCCTTCCAGGACGGCAGGTTGTCGTCGCATTTCCAGATGTTGTTTGACATAATCAGCATAAGAGACACCTCTTTTCGGGTTGTTGTCTCCATTATAGCACCCGACGGGGCAAAAAGCAAGCGCGCGGAAGATTTTTCCGCGCGCTTTTCGGTTACAGGAGCCGATCCCGTCCGATATACAGGTCGTTCCGTTCTTCC